>JAPOQB010000746.1 GCA_026710965.1 Deltaproteobacteria bacterium
GAGGCCACAAGCGCATCAGTTAAGCCGAATCGGGACCGCGGACCGACCCGCGACATCTCGAACTCCAAAATCGCCAACTTTCCTCCCCTATTCGACTGTCCTTGTGACCTAGTCGACCGCCGAGTCGCTTAATCTGGGTCAACAGATAGTGTGCACCGACTTTCGCCTCGAAGTAAGCTCCGGCGGGTCCGGTCGATGCCGGACTATGGTTTCGTCGTGGCCTGCGGGTCATCTCGGTCGTTGTGGAGAGCTAGGAAGCCTCTGGGGATTTTTGTCAAGTGTTTGTGGCGCGAGGGGCGAAGCCGCGCGAAGGCGACGAATATCAACCATTAGGACAGATCATCGACTACTCTGACCTGTCTGCGGAGCCAAGTGGGAGAGCACAAGAACGTCACTGCGGGCCGTGCGTGACGCACACGCTGCATGACGCATACTCGTTCATCAAGACGCTGCAGCAACGCGGGCGGGACGCTGTGGGCATCGCCGGCATCGCCGACGACCGCATCGATGCCATGAAGTGGATTGGCACGGTCGAAACCGTGGACCTGGTCGATCTGCACAAGATCATGCCCAGTTCCGGGTACCACACCGTCCTGGCGCACGTTCGCTACGCCACCAAGGGCAGCAAGCAGCGGTTGATCGAGGACGCCCACCCGCAAGGATTTACATACCTGAGTGCCCAAGGAGGAGGCTCGGCGGCTTCGGTCCGGACGGCTGAGGCAAGGGGCGCGGCGGCCGCGTCTGCGGCTCCCGCGGGCCGGGCCTCGGCTCAGGGCGTGGTGGTCGCTCGGCGAACTGAGGTGCGCGGGGCTTTGGACGGGGACGCTGCGGTGGCGGCCTTGGCGGCCTCGGCTGAGGTGGCGGCGTCCGCCCTTCGAGCAGACCTTCGGACCCGTCGCCCGGGTTGGGCCGGGGCGGCCGGGGTCGGGGTTGCGGTCGCGGTGGTCGCCTTATTCTCCGCTGCGCTCTGCCGCCAGCGCTTCCGCCGACTGATTCTCGGCCTCCTGGATGAGGCGTTTGCTCCATCGAAGACCGGCGCGAAGCGGGGCGTTCGTCGAGTGGTACAGGGTCCTCGTGAGGGCTTCCCATTGGCGGACGGTCTCCTCCTCCGAGGCGCCTGATCGAATGTCGATGAGTAGCTTCCGCACGTCTACTTCTATCTGGTCGCAACGGTCCGAGGCCCAGATCGCCGCAGCGAACTGCTCCGCGTGGTTCCTGGCAAGAGACCATATCGAGGTTAGAAGAGCCCCCAGCAGGAGAGTGGTACTGGCGATCACTCCCCAGCCTGTATTGGAGATCGCTCCCCAGCCCAACAGAAGCGGGGCTATCGAGGCTGCGATGGCGCCCGTTTGAATGGCGGTCCATAACCGGTCCCTGCCCGCTAGCCGGCTCGCCTCCATCGAGAAGTACCTCGCGTTGGCGGACACTTCCTCCTTCAAGAGATTCGCCTGTTCCTCCACAGTCATCGGCAGCTCCTTGCCGGCCGGACGCCGGTTCTGGTACCCTGTGCGCGGAAATCATCTGTGTCGCTCCTTGGTAGTGGCTTAGATTGCGGGTCGTCGGCTTGGGGTGCTGACGGCCCGCTCCGCATATGGATCATCTGTCCGCGATTCCGCCTTCTTCGTCAAGGCCAGCCTGCGCAATCTTGCTAGGCCGATAGCAAACTCTCATACTTGAACCATGAGCAACGAGAGAAGCATCAGCGGTCCGTTCGGGACGTACCTCCTCGGCAAGAACAGCAAGGAGGAGTTGGAGGCTGTGTTGGAGGCCGGCCAAGCGCGCGTCGATCACTTGGAAGCGTCGCAACCTCCCCGAGACCGCCCGGCCAGCAAGCGCCCGAAGCCGAAGACCACGCGGAGCACGGCAGCCCGCCCGCCGGCGGCCATCAGGTAGATCGCCATGGCCCAGGCTCGGTAGCCGAGCTTGGTGTCCTGCAGGGGCGTTCCGACCCGCACCGAGAAGCGCTTGCGGCAGTCCCGGCAACGGTGCGGCATCGAGCGGTGGGCGGCCTTCTCCTGGACGTTCTCGGAGGCGCAGTGCGGACAGCGGATGCCTGCCGGCCAGCGTTGCCGGACGAACTAAGCCTCCGCGGCAGCGTCATCAGGGAACATCTCCTGGAGCTGCATGAGGGTGATTCCGCGCCGGAAGGAGTTGTCAGGCCCGCCGCCATAGTGTCTGTCACCCTAACGAATAAACAGACAAATGTACAGTGCTCCTGCCCGACTTTCCCGACTTTCTCAGGATATTTTCGCTGCATGGAGGGCTCTCGGAAGGCCCATGTGGACTCGCGACCAGGAGATGAAGGTGGCTTGCGCGGACTGACGCTTCATCCGGCCGCGCTTCACCATTCGGTAGAGGACGAAGGCGAGATGGGCTCCGAAGGCGATGGTTTCATCGTCGACGTTGACGAGAGATCGGGCGCAGGTGTAACCTACGCAGTACGGAAAGGTCAGACCGCTCCCCAGGAAAGCGGTCTGATTTCGAGCCCGGCGATGCCACTCGCTGGGCTCGACCCGCTTTAGGGACCGAGGATACTTCGGGAGCTCCTCGGCGGCAAGCGTAGTTCAATGCTCGGCTTTGAGTTACGCTTTTGGGTGGTCCGCGGCCGGGTCGCACATCAGGTTATCCAACTCTAAGTGTAGGTCCCATAGGCGTAGCGGCAGAACGTCCTCTCGAATCAGAATCCCATCCGGCAAGACATGCCCGTCGCTGACCTTGAAATGACGGCGCACCAGCGCCACTACTGCGGGGTCGAGCCCAAGCTGGTACAGGACCTCTCGCAACTCAATCGCCAACTCGGACGCGCGGCGCTTCAATTCGTTTTGTTTTGCCACGGCTACGTCTTGGAAGTCGGGATTCCCTTATCGTCTTGCTCATCCTCCCACTTTCTGGCCGCTTCTCGCGTGGTGGCGTTTCCGACCTGGCTGATTGAGATGGCGTTTCCGAAATCCTGACGGTGCTCTGCCAAGCGTTCTTCGAGGGGCCTGCCGGTGATGCCTGCGTAGATCACCTCGCGGTTCTTCCTGATGTGGTACTTCCTGGTAATCCGGGTCATACCTGATCCTCCTGGCCGCCGGATTTGGTGGTGGCGGTAGCCCGGAAGCTACGGATTAGGGAACGCCGGGGTCAAGTCAAGTCAAGTCTCGGGCGGATCCTGCCGAGGTTACGCACGCTTCCGTCTCTCCTCAGCCTGCCTGATCTTCCTGACCTTGGCGAGGGCATCCCGATATTCGTTCAGCAGGGCGTGGAGCTCATCTGGTCTGAGTAGTTTTTGAGTGCGTGGCCGCGGCCCAAATGCCGCTGCGGCGCTGTCAGCACC
Organism: Deltaproteobacteria bacterium; assembly: GCA_026710965.1. Lineage (GTDB taxonomy): Bacteria > Desulfobacterota > Binatia > UBA9968 > JAJDTQ01 > JAJDTQ01. The sequence goes on from JAPOQB010000746.1 coordinate 3,320, forward strand.
GTAGGCAAAGCGCCCGCTTTGCTCCAGGCTCAGATCGGGGTTTCCACCCGTAAGCTCCGCGACGATCGCCCTCGCGAAGTCGTCCATATCCTTCGCCGCCTCCCGAAGCAGTTCCTTCTTCTCGGTGTACCGCTCCTTGGCCTGCTCAGCGAGAAGTAGTTCCTTCGCGCGCGCACTTTCCTGTTCTGATAGGTCCACTGATCCTCCTGGCCGCCGGAGTTTGGTGGTGGCGGCGGCCAGGAAGTTAAGAATCAGGTAGCTTGGCGGTCAAGCCTCCCGGCACGCGCGCGGTCCTGCCGAGCGGCGAGGCGCTCCGCCATGGCGGCCAACTCCGATCTAATCCGCGGATGTACGTCACATGCTCAACGAAGCTCTTGACGTGGGCGGCGGTTGTGAATGGTTGGCCCATGGTCACTCCTAGTCAGGCATAGAGTGTATACAATCGCGTCCACGGAGACCACACATCGGGACCTCTACCCCCCACAGGCGTTGCAGCGTAGCACGGGCGCTTCGGGTAGTGTCTCAGTTTGACTCTCGCCCGTGTTGCGTTGCGCCCCGCTGCTTCATGGTGTCGATGGTGGCGGCTCAGGCGTCGGCGGCTCGGGCGGCTCCGGTGGCGCTGGCTCACCAGGATCACCTGGATCTATAATGAGGGGGGCCTGAGTCTCACAACGTCTCTCGTATTCCTTGAGAGCCTCCGTGTCGTTGTCCTGGAATCTAACCGTACCATGACTCGTGTCGATCCCATAGCTCATCTGATCGACGCTCCCGATTGACGAGAAGCCGAAACGATCCTCGATTGGAAGATTTGCCCACTTGACTGGAATCTCAACCCAATCACGATCAACGATGATACCTTCGTCGTTCCTTACGAAGACATCGACCCTGGCGGCCTCGCTCCAACGGGCTTCAGAGAAATGCCGTATCTGACCGCCAACCGAGAGATGAGCATCTGTGAGACGAACTAAGTCATCTTCGTCGTAGGAATACTGCTCGTGGTACACCAATCTGGTGTTGGGGGTGAAGTCGCCCGCGCGAGCGACGACACCATGATACCTGAATTCACAAAACGTAGTGATGTGAAACAGGCCTTGGATCTCGTTTCCAGAGATCGGCTCACCTGTACAGTCCAGCAGGTGGACATAACGGTAGTCTTCTGCGATCCCTTCATCTCCGAAATCGAATGTTCCCCCGAACCGGATAGTGAACGTGACACAAGACCCATACTCGTAGGCATCGATGAAGACGTATTCACTTGGCAAACCGGAGAAGTTGTCGGTTGCGGCCGCTCGCAAGATGGAAGATCCAGCCGAGGCGGTCCGTGTGCTGGCAGCGGCAGGTGAGTTGGCTGCGTATCCTCCCCCTGGGAACACGTTCCATCTCTCAAGCAGTTCGTCGGGGCTCATGACTCTGTAAACAACAGCATCCGAGACGTTCTCTGGTTCGGGGAGGCTACTCCCGGCGGCAGTTTCATCCGGGATTACCTCCTCGCAGCCTGACAGCATTGCGGTGACCACCAAGATCAGGGCGGTCCATCTGAGCAACAAATACACTTACGTATGCCTCCTATGGCAACCTCGGGCCGAGCTGGTGTGGAGGCAAGTGGTGTGCTGGTGAGAAGCGTGGGCGCTGGTGCTGCTGCCGGCTATGTGGTGCCCGGCCTTAAGGTATTCCCATCGCATTGACAGACCATCAAGGGATCCCGTCGTCACGGACGCCTCGTATCTTACGCCAGTCGACAAACCACAGCCGCGCGGTTCGAGGCTTATGTTTCCTTATGAGGTGGGGCTCATGATCACGTTGACGGAGTCATCATCAAGCATGAACCAGTCGCCGGTAGCCGCATCCACTATGAGCGGGACGAGACCGCCAAGTATGTCCAAGATGACCCAACCGATACCTACCGATCTGGATACTTGGTAGGTTTTGTCCCTGTAGCCGTCCTTGCGGAAGGTAATCGCATGCTCTTTCCTGACGGACAGGTCTACGCTGACGGGAGTCTCTCCAACATAGTTGCCGTTGACATAAACTGAAGCCCCCTCGGGGTTGGAGGCAACATCGACGGAAGGCGTCTTGTCGTTGAACAGGGTAGCGCAGCCGCTCAACGCGGCGAACGCTATCAGCACTACCGCGATTTGCAACCAACGCGATGGGGCCGAGTCCCCTGAGGGGTGGGGCGCCGGGGTTCTTGTCAGTCCGCGCCAGCGGGCCGGTCGGCGGCGCGGTTGCGTTCTGGCTTCGGGGCTGGCGATCCGCGCGGTGCGGGTGTCCGCAGGCTTCATCAGGTGTGACCTCTTGATGTCGCCCGGCAAGGTGCCGGGCCGCTTTCACGATGCTACTCAGAACTGATTGTTGAAGACCGGCTTAAGGGTCACGCGGGTGTCAGCCTGCGCCGGAGATGTTCTATCACCAAGCGGCCGGGGCCTGTTCACACACCAATCTTCAACTACGACACCGCGTAGGCAAGATTCTACCAGACGAAGGCACACGAAAGCAAGGTCCAATCAGCAAGTATAGTGGACTGTGTGTGAATAAATGGATCTATAATGGGGATTTTTTGTGGACATCCCGGGATGGCCCTCCCACTCGCGGCCCTCGCCCGATCGGAGTGGGATCCTGGCCCCCGTGCCCGCCTATCAATTCTGAAAATCCGAAATCCCGCGCAGGCGGGGGCGCGGGGTGTCGCGCTCTCACGCGCTGCCGGGGTGCGGGAACTGGCGGGCGGGGCGGGGTGGGGTGCCGGGGGTCCCTGAGCCATCGGCGCGGGCCGGCTCGGCAGTCTGGCCGGTCGGCGGCGGACCAGACGGCGACGCCATGCCCGGATTGAGGGCTGCGAGGCGGGCCCGTCGAGCGGCGCGCGCCGCTCGGAGCGCCGATGGGCGTTTACTGGCGGCTGCGCGGAGTGCGTCGCAGGCCACGACGGCGGCTGCGCGCCCTGCGACCGTGCCGGAGGCCGATCCGAGCAGGCCAACAGGCCGGTCGAGCGCCGAACCGGGTCACGACCGGGCCGGTCGGGCCTGATCGGGGGTGCCGATGGCGGCGGATTGGCGGCTGAGCGCCCTGTGAAGGGCCGGAGCCGGTGCGGATACCGCCTCGTTGGCGGTTGAGCGGGTGGCGCGGGGTGCCGGCGGGCTCATGGCGCGGGTCGCGGACCGACTGGTGACGGTCGGGTGCCCGCCCCAGGACATCGCCGACGGCGCGGGTCCGGCAAAGGTTGGAGTCGAGGCCGACCGGCCTACCTGCAGGAGGTATGCGCAGCCCTCGGTGTGGGTGACGGCGGCCAAGGCGCGGACGCGGACACAGCGAAGCGAGGTCGGGGTTGACCGTATGCGCGTCAACGGGTGCGGGCGGCGACCGGCGAGCCACATGGGTGGGAGTGCGCCTTGGCGCCGACCGGACGGCGGACCGGCAGGCGGAGAACGGAGCCCGCCCGTGGTCGATTGACGCGCGTGCACGTCACGCGGAGGCCGGCGAGCAGGCCAAGGGTGGCGGAGTCCTGATCGAGCCGGCCGGGAAGGGCGGGATGGTCCTCCCGGCGAAAGGAGTGCGGTAGAGGGGCAGGAACGGGCGGCGAAAAAAGTTGCGGGAGGCGGTTGACTATACTGGAACGATTGTTCATTATATGTAACTACAATGTTTGTTATCGCAAGTAACAGGGCGGCCCAACCACACCACCACCGCCCTCAGGAGGTCATCATGAGGACTGTTTGGATCGAACCCGCCGACGTCACCGGCGACCACTGCGAGCCCGGACGCTTGGTGCACGCGGCCCGCCCGCTCTCGGATTGGTGCCTGCGCGCTGACGACGGAGACGAGCCGATCCCGACCGGCACGCCGCTAGAGATCATCGAGCAGCGCCCGTGGGGCAAGGCGATGGCTCGGGAAGCGCACGGGGCTGCACGCCGACCTTGCGGGGGACGCGCTCGCACCGGTGGAGGCGACGACGTGACGCCGGCCGGGGCGATGGCGCGCGATGGGATCGACCCGGATTGCAGCGACTGTCAGGACGCGGTGTACGAGGCCGTGGCGCAGAACCCGGCCCTGAGGGCGGCGGCGGACGCGGTGATGGCGGACGCGATGCGCGGATGGAGGGCGCGCGCGGCCCGCGCCAAGGATGGGCGGGAGCCGATGCCGGCCGTCGCCTTCGAAGCGGCGAGCTGATGGCGAGGGCGAGCATTCAGAGGGACGGTCGGGCAGGTCCGGCCGTCCCCGATGTCCACGATGGGCCGCCGATCAACGTGGCCCTGCTGATGCAGTTGCGCGAGAGCGCATGGAGGCACCCCCATGCCGGGTAGCGTGCGGATCGACCGGTTCATCGCCGACTCGCAGGCGCCGGCGCTCGGGTTGTACCTGACCAGGACCGCGAACGGCATCGCCTACGACGTGTGCCGCGCAGAGACCGGCGAGCGGGTGTTCTGCGGCAATCGCTTTCAGGTGAGCCTGTGGCTGCGCGGCTACGCGGCGAACGTGGCGACCATGCCGCCGCGCCCGCTGGTCGAGGCCATCGAGCACCTGGACGGCGTGCTCGACGACGATGCCGCCGGCAACGGCAAGGTGCTCGATGCGGCGATAGAGGTTGCGCGCGTGTACCGCGATGACGTGGTGCATGCGCCGCCGTCGTGGCGTTGCGCGCGCTGCGGCACCGCGGGCGTGGAACTGATCGACAACGGATGGCTGTGCGGGGCCATGTGCGGCGGGTGCGCCGAGCACGGCATGAAGACCATCGAGGCCGACCTGCGCGCCATCCGCTCCCATCAGGGGGCCGCGTCGTGATCGGCATCGACCGCTCTACGCGAGGCGTGCTTGCGCCGCCGGAGGCGGTCCCCATCGTTGCTGCGCCGATCCCGCCGGACCGCAACCCCGCACTGGTCTACCTTGCCGGCAAGGATTCAGCCGTTGGGCGCCGCGGCCTGCAGAGCTCCCTCGACCGCGCCGCGAGGATTCTGACCGGCGGTCTCACCGGGAAGGGGCGGACCGTGAACTGGGCCGAGGTCCGCTACCAGCACGTCGCCGCCATGCGCGCCGTGCTGATCGAACAGGGCGCGAGTCCCGCCACGATCAACCACACGCTTGCCGTCGTGCGCGGCGTGGTGCGGGAGGCATGGCGGCTCGATCTGATCGACAGTCAGGTGAAGGAGCGCATCTGCGACATCAAGGGCGTGCAGGCGGGCAGGCTGCCCGCGGGGCGCCACGTCGATGCCGGCGAGATGCGCCACCTGTTCGACTACTGCGTGCGCGAGGACACACCGGGCGGCGCCAGGGACGCGGCCATACTCGCGCTCCTCTATGGCTGTGGATTGCGCCGCTCCGAGGCGGTCGCCCTGCAGCTCGCCGATTACGACGAGGGCAAGGTGACCGTTCGGCACGGCAAGGGTAACAAGGAGCGCATCGTCTACTGCCCGGCCGGGGGGAAGGCCGCTGTCGACGCCTGGATCGGCCGCCGCGGCTCCTGGCCGGGAGCACTGCTCTGTCCGGTAACCAAGGGCGGCCGCGTCCGGCAGCGCGGCATGACGGCCCAGGCGGTGATGCTGCGGTTGCGAGTGCTCGCTGAGCGCGCCAAGGTGACCCGACTGGCTCCGCACGACCTGCGTCGCTCGTTCGTGGGGGAGCTGCTGGACGCGGGGGCCGACATCAGTTCGGTGCAGAAGCTGGCCGGCCACAGCAACGTCGCTACCACGCAGCGGTATGACCGGCGGCCCGAAGCAGCCAAGCGGCGCACCGCCGAGATGCTGCACGTCCCCTTCTCGCCGCCTGATGAACAGCCCGCACGGACTCCCGTGCCGTCTGGGCAGAACGAAGACGAATCGGTATCATCAGAGGCGGAATCCGAATAGATCACCGGGTTCCGTCACGGTGGCCGCCGCCGGGAAGTTGCTTCCTGGCGGCGGCCTTCTTTCTTTCTCCCCTCGAAATAGCTCATACTCGCGCTATGACGGCATCGCCACCGTTCGGTTGGGGGGAGGGTACCTTTGGAGGACGCCCGACGCGGCTCTGGGGGCGATCTGGGCTCATGCCCGACGCCCCGGCGTGGCGCTACGGGTGCTCTAAGTTCCCGGCGCACTCCGGCGCACTCGGATCTCCTAGCGTAGAATCCGGGTAACATTGGACAATACGCGCTTCTGAATGAGATGGAGTTCTGCAAACAATGAACTCGATTGGGGTACCCTGATGCCTGAGGTTGCGCGGCGGCTGCTTGGCGAGCCGCAGCGCATCGAAGCTGGAGGCAACACGTGGCGCTACGGGACTTACGGCAGTATGGCCGTGAATGTTGGTGGTGAGCGCGGTGGCACTTGGTACGACTTCGAGGCTGCCGAAGGCGGGGGAGTGCTTGACTTGGTGGCAACAAAACTCTCCAGCGACCGCGCCGGAGCTGTGCGCTGGCTAAAGGAGCAGGGTCTGATTGCTTCGCGGAGCGCCGGTGCTCCGCGGATTGCACCGCGAGTCCCCCCACCCAAGCCGAAACCGCAACAGAAGCCGGTACCAACCGCCGACTTGGCGGCCGCCATTTTGCGTGTCGCAGTACGCGCTGATGACACGGCCGCACGCGTTTACCTCGCGCAGCGCTGGACATGGCCTCCGCCCGGCATCGGGCCCGATCTTCCGCCGATGGTACAGTGGTTGCCGGCGGCGGCCGTGGCCGGGTTGCCTACTTGGCCGGGTCGTGGCGGCAGGAGGTACCGCATGGGCCTACCTGCCCAAACCGTTGGCGCTGTGGTGTTTGCCTTCGCTGTACCCGGCACCCCCGCCGATGCTGTATCGTTGGTGGCGGTGGCGGCTGACGGACGACGATTGGCGTGGCGCCAAGGAAAGAGCCTAACGTTTGGACCAAGCCGGGGCCGCGTGTTTACAGCCCGGGACGATCCCGGCGGATCTCTTTGGCTGGTTGAAGGAGAGTGCGACGCACTGGCGTTGACGCTATACGGACACGGCGGTGTAGTTCGTAGTGTGGGCGGTACGAGCGGCTACCGCGTCGCTGGCGTAGCTGCCGACCCTGATAATCGCCCCGTGGTCCTGGTCCCAGACGCCGATCATGTTGGTGTCGCTGCCGTTACGAGCCTGCTTACCGGGTTGCCTGGGCGTGCTGTGCGCTTGGCACCCTGGCCACCGCCTTCCGACGGCGATCCGGCAAGATGGTTGGCAGATCGGCTGGTCGAGCGTGTCGGTATCCGCGAAGATGGCGGACAGGATCCCGCCTCTGCCGTGGCCGGTGCGTGGCGCGATGTGCTGTCCGATGTCGCGCGCCGAAATGGACTGATCTAACACATGGTCTGGAGGGATTCTCATGAGTGAACACTCCGTGCGCGCCCTCGAGTTGGCACGAGCGGCCTGGCGTCTTCAACAGCAACATAGAAAGGATTTAACCAGAGCGCTGCAGCCACTGATAGACGTGACCGGTGCCAACGAGGCGACGCTGCTCGGCGCTCTGGGTGTGGCGTCGAACGCCGATAGCGATGCCGCCGCCCTGGCCACGTTCACGGCTGCCTCGGAGCTGCTGGAGTCCGTGGCCGACTTCGCGAAAGAGCCCCAACCCGCTCCCGTGTTGTGGCGCGATCCGGGCGACAACGTCCGCCACGAACCCCGTCTTTGCGATGCAGTGTTGAGCGTGGGTGAAACGGGAATCCTGTCCAGCGCCGGCGGGATCGGAAAATCGACGCTGGCGCTTGAGGTAGCAAGTGCCGCCGCGACCGCCGCCGAGAACGGAAAACTCTTTGGCACCGCGTGCGGATTGCGAGTGGCAGCCGGCCCTGTGGTGCTGGTGAGCTACGAGGATTCGGTGACGCGAATCGCACACAGGATGACCTGGATCAACAGCACTAACCTTCCAAAAGCCGTAAGGGTGTGGAGAGATCCCGACCCGTTGTGGTGCGCCGACCCTGCACAACATGGCGCTTCTCAAGCTGGGTCGCGGTGGCCGCAACTGTGGGCGGCTGTTCGTAACGTGGGCGCGCGTATGGTGGTGATCGACCCGGTGAGTGCCACCTTGGCCGACGCGAGCACGTCCGAGACCGGCCCGGTGCGCGCCTTCCTGCGCGCGCTGGCCCGTGAGGCAGCACCGAACGACACCGAGTGCTGGAAGGGCTGTGGTGTGCTGCTGATCGCACACGACACAAAGAGTGCGAGGGATGCAATTCGCCGTGGCGAGGATCCAGGTGCCGGGGTGGTGGCCGGTTCTGCCGCTTGGTATGATGGCGCGCGCGGCGTGTTGGCGCTGATGCGTGACCCGAACGAGGGGAGCGAAGATCGTCTGTTGGAGTGCGTCAAAGCCAATTACGGACGCACCGGCTGGGGTGCACGTGTGGCCGAACGCCTCGAAAATGATGCCTATCGTGGACTCGAAATGGTCATGTTATTGGTCCGCGAAGAGATGGATGAAGCGAAAAAGAAGAGTGACAAAGAAGACCCGTTCGAATAGCGTTCCCAGGTTGTCCAAGGCGCGAACGGACAAGGAGGTGTGTACCGCCCTATCATTCTCTCGCTGGTGGAAACGTCGTAAGGAGAAAGAGTGCCCCAGCGATATGATCGTGTCACCGATCATATTGGCGCTCTTGTGGTCGAGGTGTTCGGAAAAGGTGCGTCTTGACGCAAACCGCCTACTCGGTGGATTGTATGGACCCGGAGCAGGATGGTTCCCCGATGCCGCTCTCTGCGGTACCACCCTCGCGGTTGATATCGTCCGACTTTCAATTCCACTTCTCGCTATTCCGCCAGCACCGTACGGCGTGGGTGCATTTCAGAACGAAACCGTTGCGAGTATCGCTGAGGCAAATCGCAGGTGGCTTGCGATCCCGAAAGGGCGCCGGCCCCGCCATCCGCTTGAGCCCCTGGTGGATGCTTGGCAAGACCGTTCGAGGCCGCTCAACGAAACACGCCTCATTGTCACTCAAGAACGCCGGCCGCCTCCGAAGCAAGAACCTCTGCTGCTCGTCCGGACGCCTGGAATCCTGTCGCTGCTATCCAACACCACGCTGGAAGCCGTCGAGGTAGATGGCAGAGCGATCGCCACGTTTGAGCCTGACGGCGAGCGACGACGCATATACCGCATACAACACCCACAGCAAGGGGAGCTCTTTGCGGGACCCCGGACGCTGGATGGGAGAGCGACCGGTGGAATCCTGGTGGACGCGGTGGCGCGGCTACCACTTACTGGAGACGAGCGCACTCCGTTACGTTTTCACTTGTTGCGGCTTGGGGCATTTGCCTATGCGCTGACGAGTGCGGCTACGCTGACGACCGCCGAGGGCGCGTTGCTGTTGACCGGACGCGACACCCCGGAGAGCCGCGCGTCTTTCTTGGACGTGATGTCGCTTCTTCGAAGTTTGGTTGTCGAAGGCCGCCCCGGTGAGCGCTGGGCGGTGGCCGAAGCCGAGCCCGGCGACCCACATCGGATTGGGCCTCCGGGGTGGTGGCTTGCCAAGCGGGGGCTCCTCGCTTACCGCCTGACGGGCATCCTATGCCGACGTATCAAAGGCGACCGACGTAGCGCGTCCCGATGGGGATCGTTGGAGCGCACCATAGCCGGAATCGAGTGCGCTTTGCTGTGGGGTAGGACCAGCGGTCGCGGACGCGGTGGTGGGTTAGCCGACACGGTGCGCGCCGTTCGGAAAGGCGGCCCGGGCCCCATCGTATTCATTCCCTGGTGGCAATTCCTGCGCTTGGCCGGGGACTATGTACCGGCGGACGCGGCAAGGCAGAGCCGGAATGCATTGACACAACGTTACAAGCGCCGCGTTGACAGCCTGGAAACCCGCGACTATTTCACCGACCAAAGCGGAGTGGCGTCGGCTCATGATACGGTGGAGATTCTGGGACGCGTACGTCCTGCGCGCAGTCGAGAGGCGGGCATCCTTGTACGCGCCACGGCTCGTTTCTGCGCCGCTTACGCGGGCGCTGGGGAGCGGGTGAGACTGCCAGCAAGCCAACTGATAGATGTCGCCTGACTACCGTCATCCGTTACCCTGACTACGGTCATCCGATATCCTGCGACTACGGTCACCGGTTACTCGGACTACCGTCATCCGTTGCCGGGATTCTCTCCCACTACTAGTGCGACTTAAATCGTTTACAGGAAGTAGATTGTGCTCGCAGAGTCAGTACCAGCCGACCGGGCTCTATGAACCTATGCCTCTAGCGATAGGTCGGGGCGCCCCCGCATTCGTGGGCGCCCCGACAACACCTCAGGCAGCTCCACCCTTTGCCAGCGCATTCGAGAGCCTGCCGCATGTGGATGGTGCGCCTGACGAGGCGGCGAACGAACGCTGCGGTAGCTCCCGGCCGGGAGGCAGGCGACGCCGTGCCCGCAGGATGCGTACACCAGGCGCCTTAAGGGCGCGGCGGTTATACGACAGGCCGCGGTGGGCACAGGGGTCGAGAGCCGGATTCGTGCGGTATCCACGGGCCGGCAGGCGGGTGCACCGGTCGCGCGGCGCACCGATGGCCTCCCGCCTGCGCGCGTGAAGCGGGCTCCGCTCGCAACACCAGTCTCAACCGTTAACCCCGCTACTCTCGCGCCCTCGTAGCGCCGGCATCGGAACTGGCGTGTAACTACCTTGTGACTCGATTGCGCCCCCGGCAACCCCCCGGCAGCCCCCCGGATGGCCCGAAGTGGTACTAGGCCACCGGCGTAACGGCACAAATGAAGCGGCTTGATGACGTTACGCGTTGCCCGCTGCCCGCCGTCCGTTCAGTGCGAAGTGGCGATGGATGATCGCCTGCTCCGGCTCGATGCCGTACTTCTTGCCCAGTGGGGTCGGCGAGCGTCGCAGGACGCGACCGGTCGCGCTCGGGTAGCGCCGGTAGAACCACGCGATCTCGCGGGAGGCCATGACGCGGCGGCTCTCAGGCTTCGCCTGCGATTCGGGGTGGGTAAGCTGCCAACAGTCGGGCAGCGGGACCGACAGAAGCAGATGCAGGGCCAGCATGTCCTCGGCGAGCATCTTGCGCTTCAGATCGGTAAGCGTGTCACCTGGTCCTCGGCGTGGCATCGGCTATCCTCCCCCTGGCTGCGTTTCGGATGAGCCTGCTCGGTCCCAATTCTCCCAGAAGGAGTCAGGCAACTTCTTTCTGAACTCTGCCCACTCGCGGGCTTTCTGGCGGCGCGTGCGGCGCTTCGCGTTCAGTCGCATCCGGTGTTTCCGCAAGTAGCGCTGGTTCTGCCGCCTGCGCAGGCGGCGCTTGTGCTCGGCGCGACAGGTGCTGCAGCGCTTGCTCCGACCGTCGCGCTCGTTCTCGCACGGTTGGCCGGCAACGCCGATGCACTGGTGCTCCACGGTGTCTTCTTCGTCTTCCTCGTCTTCCGCGAAACCCCTCTGGAGGAGCCCCTGAATGCTGAGGTTGCTGGCCAGGAAGTCTTGTCGTTCCTTTTCCCGTTGCAGAGCCCGTTGCTCGTCAAGGAACCTGAGTTCCCTTCGGGTCAGCTCGGCGGCGGCTTGGTCGCTGGCTTTGCTGCCGGGATTGACAATGCGCCAGGCTTCCGCGTGAGGGACTCCTTGCAGCAGCAGCAACAGATTCAACTCCTCGGCCCGACGGAACCGTAGCTCAGTCTTCATGACGATTCGATCATACCAGAGTGCGGGCGTTGATGAACACTAATACTGGCTGGAACAGGCTGGAACACGCTGAAACAAGGCGGTCAAAGTTTACGCCTTCTTTGAAATATGATATCCTTTTGCACCATGAAACGGTGTTCCACTTGCGTTCATCCCAACCGCGCGATAATCGACGCATTGTTGCGCGAAGACAAGCTGTCACTGCGGACGATCGGCGGTCGGCACGGGTTGAGTTCGTCCGCCCTGCACCGACATCGCACCCGGCACCTGGGGCTTCCCATCGTTGGAGACCTGAAGATCCCGGAAACTCTGGAAATGACCTACAACGGACTATTTCTATATCGGTGGAATGGCGAAGTGTGGGAGTGCGTGTTTACCGACGGCGAAGTACCGACAAAGAGGATGGTCCCGCAGTTGGGGAGGCGCGTCGACGGCAAGCCGGTCTTCCGCCTTCGCCCCCGTACCTACTACGACCAGTGTTGAGTCCAAAGCGGCACAAAGCGGGACAGATCATCCGCCGGGAGGTGGCTTGGTTGTCCCGCGTTGTGCCGATTCGGAGAATACAGCTTGGCGCATTGCGAATCTGGTGGGCGCAACGCCACCCTGAGCAGTGCAGGCCTGGGCGACGCGAGCTTGGCGGGCGCCAACCTACGCGGCGCACACCTGACCCATGTGCAACGTTGCGACACCACTGCGGTATTCCTCTTGCTGTATAACCTGCGCTTGGCGGTCGCGGTTGCCGCCACGTTGACAGGTATTCGTAGTACGATACGCGGGTATGACTGGAAGGCAATGCCGTGCATCGGTTATCACTGGGTGTCGCAGGGCACTCCATAGTGCACTCGCAGGGGCAGAAGGCGATATTGCATCAGCGGCTCGTGGGCTACTGATAAGGCTTCGCGAGTCCGGCCGGGTCCACGACGATGTACTGGGTTGGATGCCGGATGATTGGCCGTTCGAGCCCGTACGTGTCCACATCGGGTCTGTGTACCGGGAGTATGCAGGGCTGCGCAAGTCAGTGGAGTTTCTGGAGAGCCAGCGATGGTTACCAGACAGCGCTCGCTGGCTCGCGGAATCCGTGCTCAAGGCAATCGGGCGCCCCCGTGTGAACCCTCTCGTGGAACGCCTGCCAGAGCCATGGCCAACGTCGTGGGCTTCGCTGTGCAGTTGGGCATGCCCGCAGCGTTGCGACCTGCCCGGCAGGATGAGATTGGCGCGTCGCGGAATGGAGATACTGACCGGCGAGTGGCCCTGGGGGACCGCCTGGGCAGAGCCGATGCCCCCGCCGGCTTCCTGGGTGGATGTGTTGCTGGGCACCGATCCCCGCGTGGTGTTGGACTATGCGCCGCTCACCAAGTGCTCCTGTGAGTCATGCTTGAGACTCAGGTTGGAGATAGAAACAGCGCGTATGCGTTTCGGTATCGATCTTCAAACTCATGCGCACAGTCCGTGCCGGGCGGAGGTGGACAGGCCGAGGGGACGGGCGCAGCCGGGCGGGATTGATCCCGCGAAGCGCTCTCAGCGCGCCTGACGCGCGATTCCCGTAGCGAAACGGGGTCGACGACGCCGTTTCGGATCGAAACGGATCGGGTCGCCGCGGTCGCATTCCAGCGGGCCATAGCAGCGCGTCCAGGAGGCGGCTGGCGCTGCGTCGGCGGCATTCAACGGGCGGCGAACAGCGTGGCGGCGGCAGCGCTCCGCGCTCAGCGGCCCCTCGCCGGCGTCGCGCAACGCCCAACGCAGGCTGTAGTAGCGTGGCATCCCTGCGCGCGTGGCGGCACAGACCGAAGCGGCGCCGAGAGCCGCGGCGAATACTTGGTCGAGGTCCGCGGCTGGCCCTTTGATGCCCCTGCCGCGCCGGCTGGGTTGTTCGGGGCTCCGCCCCCTTTCCGTTATCGAGAAGGTCTGCCAGCGCCGCGGTCCAGATAAACCCTTCGGCTCCCGGTGTGCGCGCACGCCATAGTCTGGGGGGATGCCTTCTGCATGCCCGCCGTGCTATCATGCCGATTCGTGGCGTGACCGGTTTGGAATCTCCCAGTGCCCAAAGGGCCCGGGAGCGTCATGCGGCGCCGCTGTTCAACTTGTCAGGACAGCGGCGCCACCTTTCCTGCGCATGATTCCGCGCCTCGCCGCCCCAGCGCGCGACCGGCCTCTACCGCCATCGCCTATGCACATGGAAGGAGCCACCGTGGGCGGCATCATGGAACCGGAGGACGATCACTTCAAGCAGGACTGCTGGCAGCGCTCCGACCGCGAATGATGGGAGGCTATCCCCAACTCGTCCAGGTCCGCCCGCGCCGGCCCGCGCCGGGACGAATGCGGCAGTAGCTGCATCAAAGACCGGGCCGGCAGTGCTGGAAGGACGCGTCAACCGCGCACCAGGCGAGTGTCCAAGGTGTCCCCGCTTGCATCTCCCGAGAGTGTTCGCCACACTGTCGCCACTAACCCGCCCCAAAAAGGGCACTGGGAGGAGGAAGCGCATATGACACGATTCGCTTCAATATTGGGCGTCGCGACAGTGGCGACGCTGGTACTGCTATCCGGCTGCGAGTCCGCGACGAAAACGGACACGGACTACGCCAAGAAGCTGGAAGGAACCTGGAACGGCACGATAGAGCATCCTGTCGGTGAACCGGGAGCCACGGTCCCAGGAAGCTCGATGGTAAGAGCAGAGGTCTCGAGAACCGGCACGAACCAGGGCGCCGTGTCGCTCACGATCAGCACTGGTCCGGTTGGAGTCACCGACGAGACAATGATAGTGACGAACACGGTATCGGGAAGCATCGAAGTCACAGCCACCGAAATCATGGTCTCCGACGTGAGTGTCGTCCCGCCGAATCCCGCGATAGCCCAAGCTCTCGCGGATGGCCTGACGCTCACCTATGATCTCTCCGATGACGAAAGCGAAGTCACCGTAGGCAATGCGGTGCTCTTCCCCGCTCTCCTGGGGCCGACCAATTCGGAGATCACGCTCACCAAGCAGATGGCGGGCGACGGCTGAGCAATACGACCGGGGCGGGGTCAGTAGTGGAGCGTGGTAGAATGAGCACGTGCGGCTGGCGTCGTCCCGGCGAGATAGGCCTAACCTTGGTACGGTCGGGGCCTCTCGGCGAACCCCGAGAGCCTTGGTTGGCCGTCTCAACCCCCTTCGTCGACTAGACACGGGCGCGCGCCGATCACGTCCGCGTTGCGGAGGTCGCGCAATCTCGCGGCATGGGATGGGCATCCGCGCGGACAGCAACGGTTACCTCGCTTCCTGCGCCACTAGGCAGCCGCGGCAGCTGTCGGGCGCGCTTCCTTGTTGTGATACCCGATTGCTCCTGCGAGGCGCTCTCAGCGTGCCTGACGAGCGATTTCGCTAGCGAATCGGTCACCGTGGACGCGTTCCGGCGGGCCGTTGCGGCGCATCTTGGGGCCGCCGGCGCTGCCTGGCCCGCGTCGGCGTCGCGCAACGCCCAGCGCAGCGTGTGCCGCTCGGTGCCGGTCGCCGTCTCCAGCAGGGCATCGCGGCTCTCGGCGCCGTCCGCGTCCGCCGCGCTCCCGCAGGAGGGTGATCGCGCCCCGGGTACGCAATCGACCTTACTCCGCTCACCGAGCCCGCTGGCACTTACTACTCCGCGCTCGCCTGGGACGGCGGATACGTCGGCCTGCAGCGGGCGGGGTCGCGCTACGACCGTCAGCTCCAGTTCTCCGTCTGGGACACCGGTGGACATGATGCGCAGGTCATCAAGCAAGCGCGCGACGTCGTCCACAGTCGGTTCGGGGAGAGGGCAGGGGCAGAAGTGCGAGCTACGCTTCCCTTGGCGCGTCGGCGCCCCTACCGGTTCGAGCTCACCGAGGCAGGCCCGGCGGCGGCAACGCACTGACGTTGCACGTGACCGACTTGGCAGCAGGCCGGCGGCGCTTGTCGCCACGCACCGCTACGCGTCCTGGGGCGGGTGAGGTATCGTAGTTTCAGCGCGCGTTGATGCGGGGCCCCGCCGTGCGCCCATGCGCCATCATCGTGTCGCCAGATCGGTTGGTTGATCGGTTCAGGTGGGCTCGACTGCCGTACGATGGTCCATCAGACGAGTCGCCCGCAGGACAATGCCGTCCAGGGCGGCGCACCCCCTGGGCGTGATGCGGTACGCGCCGTGCTCCTCCAGATGGTCCACCAGACCCTCCTGCTTCAGCTTATCCGTGATATTCCAGGTGCTACTCAAGCTGTAACCCGTCTCTCTCATGCGAGCCACAACTTCCGTGGGTCCGGCCGGCTGGCGATCCGAGAGCGCCTGGAGGAATCCCCAATCGCGGGCTCCGAGCAGTACCGTGCCGTCATTACTCATGCAAATAACCTTAGCGGGAGCGGACGAGCCCGTCCACAAGGCAAGGCTGACTGGCTGACTTCTCAAGCTCCAGCAATGTTGCTTCGCGCACTCATAGCAGACCGCTCAACCGGGGTGCTCCATCAATCTGACAGGTGGTGGTTTGTCCGGCGCTGGTGGCGTCCTCGGGACCGGTCCGGTGCCGGAGCGGCGGCGCTTGGTCTTGCGCTATGCCTCGCGGTAGAACCCGAGGCGCGGCATGCACACCGCGCGGGGTACGCTGGAGACCGACGCACTGGTGTCCGCGCGGCTACTGTCTTGAGTGTCGGCCGTGGTGTTTGCTTCCAGGACCGGGAGAGCCGGGCGGGATGGCGCCAAGTACCACCAGGAGCTCAGATCCCGCTACGAAAGGAAGCCCGCGACTCTGCCGCACACGGTGGCTGACTGCAAGCATCGGGAACGATGCACGAAGCGCCGCGATATGCAGGGGCCTCAACGGTCCGGCCAAGCTGCGACAATCTGCTCTATAGGTGACTATCCCGCGCGGGCACGCCTTGAACGCCGGTTTTCAAAGACCACTACGACGCCGGCCAGATAGATCAGCCACGCCGCGTTTCGGCGGCAGCGGCTGATGTCGCCGACTACCTGGATAGCGCGCCATCAGGCGCTGCGCATTCGTCCGCAACCGCGTGAACGAGGCGCCGCCATCCATCGACAGTCGTAAGCTCTGGACAAGCGGGCGATATTTCGCCCCAATGCTCTCGTTAACCCTGTTCGTGCATCCTTCCGTCGCTGGAGCGCAGCATGGCTGCCGAGCTTCGTACCCCTCCCCGCATTTCGCCTCGACACAACAACGTGGCGGAAGCCCAATCCTGGATCGACCGACACCTGAATCCTGAATCTCGGAACGGCGTCGAATCAAAGTACCGATGCGTGCTGCCTGGCCACGATGATGTGCACGCCAGCGCAAGCGCGAACGCGCAGCTTCGCGCCTGGAATTGCTACGGCTGCGCCAACGGCGGCACGTTGACCGACCTGGCCAAAGTGCTCGGCGTTCCACCGCCGCACTACCACAACGGCAGCTACGCCATGAGGGGCATCCCGTCCGTTGTCTGGACGCTACGCGATCACACCGGTAGGGTGGTAGCGAGACACTCGCGGTACGACAAACCCGACGGCGGCAAGGACGTGACGTGGTCGCTGCCGGATGGAACTCCGGGCCTCCGGGGAATCAAGCTCAAAGATCTGCCGCTCTACCGAATCGAGTACGAGAAAGACAGCCGCACACCGGTGATTATCTGTGAGGGCGAGAAGGCTGCAGACGCACTGGCTGCGGCCATCGGCAACAATCTGCTTGTGCTTGGTACGGTAACCGGCGCGACTAGCACACCGGCGCCGGAGGTGCTCGCACCGGTTGTCAAGAACGCCAAGCGTCACGGGTCGCTGGTCTATCTGTGGCCCGACAACGACGGCGAGGGCCGCAGACACATGCAGCGAATCGCCAAGCTATTGAACGCTAGCGGCGTGGACATACGAATCATTGAGTGGCAGGCCGCGCCGGAGAAGGGCGACGCTGCGGACTGGGCCGACTCCGGGCAGACGCCACCTGTTGCGAGTCTGCTGCAAGCAGCAGTGCCGTTCCAGGACTCGACGGCCGTCGAGATCGGGCAAGGTTGGGTCGCCGTCGTGAATCCGCACGTAACCCCGCTGCACGAGTGCTTTGAGCGGGCAATTTCCGTGCTGGACGGTATCGAGTTACGGAGCAACGTGCGCAGCCGCCGCCATGAGATGTACGGCTTCGAGGACGTTGCCGAAACCGGCGCTGGCGGCTGGCTGGAAGTGACCGAGAAAACGGTGCCGCTCATCTTCTCCAAGGTAGAGAAGCATGTCGGCATCTCCACTGATCGAAAACAGCAAAGCATCAAGCCGTGGCACATCGCGAAGGTCAAGCGTTCCGATCTGATCACCGTCTATACGTCAACGCGCCGCGTTGATCCGTTCAGAGAATGGCTTGAGTCACTTCCGGCGGCAGACGGAATCAGGCGCTTGGATTCGATGCTGGTCGACCTGTTTGGCGAGCCGATCAATCGCGGTCAGGATCACCGGCTGCCCGGCATCGCGATGCGGCTGCTGTTCGGTACCGCGGTGTACCGGGCTTACCATCCGGGCGGCGACCAACCCGTCACGCCGGTACTCATATCCGAAGGGCAGGGCCAAGGGAAGTCGAGTCTCGCACGGTGCATCCTGCCACTGGAGTATCAACGGGTATGGTTCGGCGATGCGTTCTCATTGGACCTAAGTAGGAAGGAAGTCGCCGAAGTGACTGTCGGCAAGGTGATTGTCGAAATGCCGGAGATGAGCGGCCTGCGTCGTGCGGAACTCGCCAAGCTCAAGTCTATCCAGACCACAACGGACGATGGTCAGACCAGGGCCGCCTACGCATGGGCGCCGGAGTCCCTGCCGCGGCGGTGGTCGGGCATCGCGACCTGTGACAAGCCGGAGGCGCTGCCCCACGATCCGGCGGGGCATCGCCGCTGGCTGGCTGCGTCTATCGGCCCCACTGTCGTCATGGACATGAACGAGGAGCTTGCCCCGATCCGCGAGCAGCTTTGGGTCGAGGCGTTGGGCGAATACCGCGACCGGGCACCGACCGTGCCGCGCGGTCTGTGGTCGGTAGTGGCTGCTCAGAATCGGCAGTACGAGTCCCGCGACCAAGTAGACGACGTGCTGGTCGGCGACCTTCCGAGCGGAGAGTTCAGAGGCGGCGTGAGTATAACGAACCTCATGGAAGTCGCGAATATTGAATCCCGCGACTGGCCACGCCGACAGTACAACTTCACCGCATCCCTGCGCGGCGCCGGTTGGAGCAGGCGCCGGGTGCGGGCGAACGGGAAGCAAGCGCGCCTCTGGTTTCCACCGGAGTGAGTTGTGCCACTGTGCCAGCGTGTGCCAGGGTCCTTCAATGCGGTTTAGGGAATTGCGAATCCCTTCCATCAGGTGGGACGCAATGGTAGGAATTTGCGTTTCAATACGCCGCCAAGAAGGTTGGTGGCACGGGTGGCACGGTGGCACACACTTGGCGCAACTAGCGACATCGTACGATCTGGGCATCGATGCTTCGGCAACGGACGACACCACTCGTGATCCCTTCGTGGGCTGGGTAGCATCCTGTCCCCCGAGCTTCGCGCACCGCCCCACCGTCGCTCGATGGCGTGCCCGTTCCGCTCCACACGCCCATCACCCCCGGATGCCCCGCACGGCGCCGTCGACCGCACCCGCCGCATTCGCGCCGAACCAGGCGCAGGGCCTACGGTCTGGCCTACGAGCCGGTGCGGCAGCGCGGGGCCGAGGAGTGCGGTCGCCCGGTGCTGTCCGCTGCTCCCGGCGGTGTCACTGACAACCTCCTGGCGCGCTACGCGGCCCGGTGCCGCGCACGGTGTGCGCCGCACGCGCCGCCAAGGTGTACCGGGTCTCCGGACTCGTCGATCCGACCGGCAACGGGCTATGCGGCGGACGAACTTCGGCACATCGGAAGCGAGCGCGGGGGGCGGCCAAGTAGGCGCCATCGACTGGGAGCAGGCCGCGGCGGCTGCCCCGGCACGCCAAACAGGACGAATCCGGCCTGCGCCAATGCGCCATTAGCCTCGTCGTGAGCGACACGCTCGCGCGCATCAGCAATGATCGCGTCCCTGTAGATCGCCGACGTGGAATGGGCGACGTGGATGGGCGACGCCGGTGGCGCCCTCACCGGCCGCGCCACAAAGACCGATATCAACCCGGAACCGGCCACAACCACTTTCCCCAAGCCGGCCACGCAGGCGGCGCGCCGCGACCTGGCAGCGGAGGGCCGCCGGGCACTGGTGGCGAACCCATAGGGCTGCCGGATATAGCCAGTTCTTACGAAGGGCCGCTAAATAAACACTCTTTTCTTCGTAACGGTCACCGTTTGTTACCCTCTAGGTTGTTATACTGATTTGAAGAAAGTTTCGAATTCACGTGAAGTCAACTGAACAGCCTCTCTTAGAGACAGTTGGTGCGATCAGTGGTTACCGGGCGAAGATGGAAAACGGCTTGGCGAACGCCTTGCGCGTGGCACAGATCGCCACCGGGGAGGCTGGGGAGGACAAGGGCGCGGACCGTACCGCTTCGAGGTCCATCGCCAGGCGGTCGAGGTGGTGCCGTCACCGCCAGCAACCGCTTCGTCCGTGAGGGATCGCATCTTCGATGGACCACCACCAGTAGCGGCACCTCTACTACCGTGACAATCTGTCGAACGGTACGTATCTGGCGGGCACGGACCTCACGGGTGCAACCATAGTGGGTGCGGAGAACCATAGAGTACTCGTCCGGCTATGACCGGGAGACCCGACTGGGCCTCGGCTGCCCGATTGTGAGTAATGGAGTAAGAGAGTGCGCAACACCGTATTCAACCCGTTCAAGGCCGCCCTCGGTGGGCTGGTTATCGCTACGATCACGATTCTGTCTGCGTGCTCCAGCGCCACCACCGCGGGCGGCTTCCCGCGCGTGGAAGGCACCTACACAGGGACGATGAATGTCTCGGTAATCGACTTCGGAATCTTCGAAAAGATTCCAATGCGCCTGTCGGTAGAGCAAGATGCGCAGCGCGTCACAGCGTCAGGCGTCTTGGACCCCCAAGGGGGGCAGTCGACGTTCGTTCTGACTGGCACCATCGACAAGACTGGAAACTTCACATCCGACAACCAAGGGACGTCCCCGGACTTCATAGACACTGCCCTCTGTGGGAGGATCGTCGGGCTCATCGGCAAATTGGCTTTTTCTGGCCGGACAGCGTTTCTCGAAATCGTCCTAGATTCCGAATCCTGTGGGCTTATCTCCTATAGCGCGGAACTAACCCGCTGAGGTCACCTCAATGGGTACAGTGCGTTTCTGGAGAAATGAAACGCCGAAAGACACGGTCGCGCGCCAGCCAATGCCGCTACGAATGAATCACGATCTCAGTATCAGGAACACCCTCGGGGGCTGGTAACATGAGCAACTCTGGAAGCATGCTGGTGCTGGCTGTGGCGCTGCTGCTTACCTTCACGGCGTGCGAGCAGGCGGTGGAAGCGCCTGGACCCAGCGCGCCAAGCGGACCGCCGGTAGTTGGTGAGGAGCCCACTGAGCCGAGCACGCCGACGCCTGCCAAGCCCCGCGTGGATCCTCGGGTGGAAGTAATCAACCCACATGGGACCGCGCTCAGCAATAAGCTCCACACGGTGGACCTAGGCACAGTATCGTCCGAGGTGTACGTGATCTCCACCAACACGACGGGCGGATTCTCAGCCTCCGCCATCGAGCGCCTCGACACCATCCCTTCGGGTGCGGCAAGGAGCAGCGGCCAAGCGATCCGGACCACAGCTTCCGGCGCGGCGGGGCACCGGCTTCGGAGTGAGGTCCCGGCGTGGGTGACCGAGTTCAACAACAACCCGCCCCTGTCGGGCAGATCGGTGATTCGGCCGCGAAGCCAGTCGGCGCAGTCGCAGAACTCGGTCCTGGCGGGCGACCGATTCACGTTCATCTACCCTGATCGGCTGTCCCTCTTCTCCGTCCCCGCTACTGCGCGCAGGGTGGTCAGGGACGGCACGACAACGTTGGTGGTGTGGGTTGCCGATCGGGAGTGGGGTTCGTACTGCGGATTTGCGTCGTGGTGTCTGACTCAGGAGATGGTAGACGCCGTTGCGTACCGCTTTCTCCGCCCGGGAGCTGCCAATGACATCTACGACTGGGTGACGGCCGTCTTCGGGGCTCCTTGGGGGCCGCACCCCTATTACAACCTGATCCCGCCGACGGCCGCGCGCGAAATTCACATCCTGCTGTTCGACATCGCCGGCGACGGCCCCCCGAGGCAGGTCGATACCCGCATCATGGGTTTCTTCGTCGGCTTGAACAACTTTCAACGGCAGGTCGATATGCCGCAGTCACGGGGCTCAAATGAACGGCTGATGTTCTTCCTTGATTCACCGGTCCTGGCGAGCCGGGACGGACCTGTCTGGGATGTGACCGACGGCTGGCCGAGTCTGATCATTCAGACGCTGGCGCACGAGTTTCAGCACATGATCCACTTCTACCAGAAAGCGGTTCTGCAGGATGTCGTGAGCGAGGTGTGGCTCAACGAGATGGCGTCGGAGGTGGCGGTGGACCTGGTTGCCGACAGGATGAAGATGTACGGCCCGCGTGGGGTCGCCCATGACAATCCTGGTGCAGGAGAACCGGGGACGATAGCCGGCCGCCTGCCGCTCTACAACTGGAACAACGACAGACAGGTCACCGCGTGGTTCGGCGAGCTTGAGGATTACGCGGTCACCTACGCCCTCGGTGCGTACCTGGCCCGCACCTACGGCGGTGCGCAGCTCTTTCGAGCGATCGTCCAGAACGATCAGGGTGGGATCGGAGCGGTCGAAGCGGCGCTTGCGGCACAAGGCTATGCGGTGTCCTTCGGGGACGTGCTGACCAACTGGGCGGTGGCCAATCTGCTGTCGGACGACACCGATGCGCCCTACCCCTACCGGTATAATGCCGGATCGTCCTGGACTACCTCCGAGGCCGGTGGGTTGGCGTTCCGGCTCGGCTCGATCAATCTGTTCAACTACCGCCACGAGTTCTCCGACGGGCTGTACGACTACTACCACGACGGGCCGTACTTCTACTCGCTGCCCGAGTTCAACGGAGCGAGAGCGCAGCGCCCACACTCCAACCGATATGTGTCCCTAGGGCAGAACACTGGGCAGATTCGTTTGCGGGTCGACGCGACCGCCGGCAACCGCATCACCGTGGTAGTGAAGAGGTGATGCGGGTTCGGACGCTCGCGTTGGTGGCATTGGCGCTGTCAGGGTGTCTGTCGTCTTCGGAGCACCTGGACGAGGCCCGACGGGAACCCGTCGAATTGTCGGGGCGCGTGGTGGTCACCGGCTCAGAGCCGAACGTGATGCTGGTAATCGTTACCGACGATTCGCACTACGAGTTGGTAGGCGAGTTCGCGCAGGATCTGTGGAAGCTGCAGCAGCGCCAAGTGACCGTTCGCGGGCGGATTGTACGGCAAGCCCTGGGTCCTGGGTTTCCCGCGCGACTCGCGGTCGACGGATATACGAGTTGAACTCCGGTCAAGCGCGCGCATGGCTAGGCGACGGTTCTCAGTATTCGCATGGTTCCCCACATCAGCCATCTGAGATATCCGGCGAACGCCGCGCACACTACTCGCATCCAGGTGTGTCTACAAAGGTGTCATCGTCGCCCGTCTGAACGCCTGTGCGATGCGACGTGGGGCATTCTGCCTTCAGAGGTATCAAGCATCAGTGGGCGACTGGCTTTTCCCACGATAAACGCTGATTCGCATCTCGCGAAGCGTTGAAGCGTTGCCAAGGGCTTGACACCCTCTGGGTAGGAAAGGGATCGCCTTCGATTATGCGCAACCTCCGGCCCCGCACTCATCGGGCAGCAAGCGGCCTAGCGACAAAGTGCTCCGGGCTCAGCGGCATATCGCCAGCGTCACGCAACGCCCCACCGCATGGCGTGTCGCTCGGCGCCGGTCGCCGTCTCCAGCAGGGCATCGCGGCTCTCGGCGCCGCCCGCGTCCGCCGCGCTCCGCAGGAGGGCGGTCGCGCCAAGGATCCCGCGCTGGAGTTGGCGGGCGCTCCGCCCCCCGCCCGGCACGCCGCCGGCCAGGGAAGCCGGCGCGTAGATGATGTGGCAACCGGGGCACCGCAAGCGGCGTCAGACGCACCGCCGGTAAGGACGGTTCCTATGAGGACGAGTACCTGTTCGCCGAGCAGCCGGCGCCGAAGATCCAACTCAAGGCGCTCAAGCGCCGGCTGCAAGTACTCGGCCTGATCGGCGGCAGCCGCAAGAGCGTGGTGCCGCCCGGCGACCAGCCGGATGGGGAGCTTGGAACGAGTTGCAGGAGGACCGCCGCAAGCGGCGTGAGCAGCGTGAACGCGACGGATTGACCAACGGCCTCGATAATTGACGACGTTCTCGAACGGCTTGCTCCTATACCTCGTTTCCATCAATGATTCCCAGCGACAGTGATTCGTCGCGTCTCGGCTCCATGCCGGGTCGCTGGTCGAATACAACAGCTCCACGTGGGGCAGGGAGTAGCTACCCGGCCCCGGGGCGAATATACCAGAACCCAGACTCATCTTGTGCTGAGCACGCGGTGGATCACTGTCAAAACGGCCCGGCGCCTTCAGGTCCGGGCGTACAGGAGAACCGCAATGACGCATCGCGTGTTCAGGACCACCTTGCTGGTGGGGATCATCGTACTGCTGGGTTGCGAGGAGCCACCGGTCGCGCCAGGGGCGCCACCACCAAGGCAGACGCCCAGTTACTCGGCGGCGGACCTTGATGGGATCAAGGAGCGCTGGCGAGCGCTGGCATCCTTCGGGGGCGGGGGAGCACAAGCCACCTTGGCATTGCCGCGGGCTGCTGCTGTCGCCGGCTCCGAGTCATTCGACATCCCGGGGATGACCTTCGAAGACGCGCGCCGCTACGGAGCGTGCGAGGTTTTCAGCGCCACCTACACACCCGTGCCCTATCCTGATTCACCCATCTATCAGTTCACAGTCCTCGACTGCGTTGACTGGGAAGAGCAGGAATCCGGGCACTACCATGCGGCCTCGTTCTGTTCAGTTCTCACGCGCCGGCACCCAAGCGACCTTACTCCCTTGGGTACCCGCTGGTTCTTTCCGATAGTTCGGGCCGGTGACAGCGATCGCCGCATCCCCGAACAGACAGTGGAATTGCCGCCCAGTGCGTTTGGCCAGCCAGGCCCGCCCGGTGAGTGTCCGCCCGGCGAGCAATGCCCGCCACCGCAAAGGCCCCAGCCCCCCCTTGAAGTCCTGCATCATCCGCCCACGGTGCTTGTTACCATCAACGGACTGCAACGAGAGATGTTGTTTCACGCATACGAGACCGACTACTACAGCGACGGCGTGTACCCGTTGAAGTGGGCTTACGAGACGATAAATGTGAGCCGCGGCGGACCACACGATCTCCTGCTGGATACAGCTAGTGGCGGGGAAGGGAGCATGACGTTCTCGATCTCGTACAGTCCGACTTGGACCTGGGTGGCAATAGAGGATAGTGATCCTCCTGGTTATAGGTTGCGGATCGACTCGCCAGACCCAAGCCAAGCCAAAGACCTGATCTCCCACTCTGGCACGGTGGAGATTCAGGACAACGATGCGGACGCGGTCATCGAGTATGAGAGACGCTGCGCTACGCTGTAGCGTGGTGTAGAACAAAAGCGCCCCGTAAGGGACTCGGTATAACCTGAGCCGATTAGAGCCGAGAGATCTCCCGGGCTCCTGACGGCCGAGTCAAACTGAGGGGATAATAGACGGTCTTACCGGATGGCGTCGGGCTAACTCGACCGCCCTCGGGTGATGGCTATGAGCATTGCGCAACTCATCGAGCGTCGTAGCGATCTCAGCGACACTCAGAAGTTGCTTGACAACCCGAGGTGCGCTTGGCTCTTGGACGCGCACGTTGCGGCCCACGGGCGTTCCAACCGTCGTGTGCTCTCGCCCGTGCGGATGCGCGTGGCCAGCATGTTGTTCTCACCATTGGTCAGTTCATCCTGGATCAGCAACGACAGAAACTCCAGATGCCCCAACTCGGTCTGCGGCGCCTCGGCCAGCCGGTTCTCCAGGGCGTGCCACATGCCGGGCATCCTCAGTTGTCGCAACTGCTCGCGTAGTTGCGGGCGAATCTCCATGGCGGGTCCCTCCGTCAATTCAGGTAGTAGCGCACGTCGCGTACCATGCGCGCGCCGAGCTCGGACAACTCGAGATCAGTGCCAAAGATCGGCTCATTGGCGGCGGCCTCCAGCATGCGCCGCAGCGTCTGCGGCGGCACCACCGAGCGACGCTTGGCGCGGCGGCACACCTCATCGAAGTAGCGCCGACCGGCGTGTTCGGCCATGACCGCCAGCATGCTGCGCGCACGGCGGGCATTCAGGTATGCGTGCGGCTCCAGCACCGCGGCCAGCAACGCCAGCGCCGCCGGCCCGTAGCGCCGGCCCTGCTACAGGATCCAGGCTGGATAGCCGCCATCGATCATGTGCCGCACCTGCGCAGGAAAATCTTCGTCAACCCAGTACATGCGCTTGCCGGGCTCGACCAGGTACTGTCGGATCAGACGCTCCTGATCGTCGAACAGTCGCAGCAGCGGTGCCGCGTAGCGCGCCCACACCATGCGACCGCGCCACTGAGGCGGCATCGAGAAGCGCATCTTGTCGAAGATCAGAAACTGGTCGCCGGCATGCACATTCACCTGCTTCCACACCGGTGTCTCGAACCGTTCGTCCGGCAGCGCCTTGAGGACTGCTCGCTCCTGCGCGAACGCCTCCATCGGGGGCAATAGCACCGATAGCCCCATTACCTGGATTACCTGGTAGCACCATTGCATGCGTTCGGGGTATACTCCCCAACTGAGAGTACGGTCTTGCGGCTGGGCCTCATGCCGGGTCGCTGGTCGAATACAATAGTGCCACTAGGCGGGGAGTAGCTACCCTGACCCGGCGCGAACAGCCAGAACCTCAGGATACCTGTGTGCCCAAGCACGCGAGACCTGCTCTCAAAACGGCCCGGCGCCTACAGGCCGGGCAACGGGAGAAACGCATGACTCATCGCGTGTTCAGGACCGTCCGGCTCGGACTGGTTGTCATCGCGGCGGCCGTACTGGCTGCCTGCCCGGAGGCCGGCCCCGGGGAGTCCGGTCAACCGAAGCCTTCATGGTCGCCACCGTCTTGGCTGCATGGCACATGGAGATCAGTTGGCAACGAACTTGCTTCGGCCACAGTGAAGGTGTCCGCGTACAACGTAGAAATCGATCTTCGTGCAAGCGGAGCAACAACGACCTTCAACGTCGCTGAGCTCGAGGACGATGGGATAGCGACGATCACGCACGACGCCGGAGTCTCTCAGCGTGGCGAACGCTTCTATGGCGTGGTTGTCCGATACGCTGACGGTTCGAGTCTGGCGATGATGGCGTTCAGGACGAGTTCGACAACAATGGACGCCTACATGACCATTACCGACGTAAATGGCAATCAGACCGAAACCGGAGCAATCCCCATGAGAAAGCAGACGTGACGGCCATGCAAGAGAGCGGCCAGGAGGGCGGCGACAACGCAATCAAGTTGCACCTCGCCGACCTCCTGGCGGAAGGTCACCCGGCTTCGGTAGTTGCGACGATCCACTTTATTGAAGCGCTCGTCTCGATACTAGTCGATTTCTCGGAAGGGTACGCGGAACCGGCAGGGTGGGATCACGTTGTACTAAATACCGAAGCACACGTTGATCTTCGGGCCACCGCTTTTGCGCAGGATTTTGGTCACTCAGACCCTCCGCCAAAATATGTTGGTACGGATCGGGCTCTGCTTGACGCAATGCAAGAAATGAGGGAGGAAGTCTTGGATCGGTACCGTGACGACCGACGGGAATCGAACGGTTCATAGTTCTTCCCGTGACTGGTCGTTAGCGATTGATGAAGGCGAGCGAAAATATTTCTCCAGTAGAGAATCGTGAGCGGACAGTCTTGATCGGAATGAATAGCGAGACGGCCTGGCGCCATTTTGCTGTGGCTGCCGAGTGGGTAGGGAGCCACAACAATGGCAGATCCGTTGTCCAGGGAATCTCCCTTCTGTTGGCGACCATCGCCATCGTCGCACTGCTTGGCTGCGAAGAGCCTCCGATGATAGGACCGATGGGCCCGCCCGGACCACCAGCCGAACCGCCGGTGGAGCAGCCCGAAGACCCCCAGCAACCTGCGGAACCACCCGAGCAGCCAAGTACGCTGCCCGTCGTATCGTTTGCGACATCCGAAGAGGTGGACGTCTGGGACACCGCAGGAACGGTTAGCGTTCTCCTTATCCTGTCAGCGCCAGCACAGCAGCCGCTCACGATAATGCTCAGCGAAACAAAGGAAGGTATCTACAGCCATCCTTCGTCCATATCGGTCGCCCAGGGCGCAACATCAGCGACAGTGCAGATCACGATTTACGAGAATCCCCGGGGGAATACTGCGACTTCCGTGTTTATTCGCCGCGGCTCCGGCTACACTGTTGGCGAGCCGAGGGAATTCCTTCTCGATATTCACAACGACACTCGCCCACAGATACGCGACCCACGCTGCCCCTACCCGACGCGACACCCGCTGCTCGACAGGGTGTCCGCCATCGGTACGCTCTGCGTCACCGGAAACACCGGAGTCTCGCGGGACGCACTCGATAGGGTCAGTCATGTATCAGCCACCATGCTGCAACACCGCCCGGACCTCGCAAGAGTCCTAAGTCATCTCCCGGACTCCTCGTTGCCGCTACACTGGCAGCAGCATTCTCCACTCTTTGTCGTTGTGTACGGCCGCTCAGACGACTGCTCGTCATTTCCTACCGCGTACGACATTTGCGGTGAACGTTCGTATCTACGTTCGTCCTCCCAGGACGGCTACTACACGTGTCCGGATCCAGAAGAAGGAGGAATGCGCACCTGTGTGCACGAGTTGGCCCACATTGTCTTTGGGGGTGCAGGACGCCCCGGTCACCATGGTGCGCAGGCTGTTATAGGTCGCTTTGCAGAACCTGACGTAAGAGAGCTGTGGAGCGGCTACGCTTTGACGAACGCGCAAGAGTTTTTCGCCGAGATGTCAACCGTGTATTTCTGTATGGGTACCGCAGATACAAGTCCGAATCCGCATTGCTCTGAAGGACTAAGGGAGTACGATCCAGCTACCTATGAAGTGGTCCACGGCATCTACCGAGGGTCGGCAGACCTGCGGGAAGAACCTGGGGAATCGACCGAAGGACCCCAGGAGCCAGAGCCGTCGCCACTATCGATCGGTGCCCGAATTTCGATCTCGTCAACGCCATCGGGCGCGTACATCACCATCAACGGCGATACCGGCAACGCACGGACGCCAGCGACGCTCGAGCTTCCACCCGGCGCCCATGATCTCACTGTCCACAAGGCGGGAGCGGGTACGGCAAGGGGATTGGTGGTTGTGGCGAAATATCTGATGGACGCCAAGACAGATATGAACATATACGTCACGCTCGATTCCACTAAGACCGATCGCTTTCCGACTCTTCGTGAATACAACGGCAATCCCGTACACGAGCTGTTTCAGACCATCGTCGTCGACGAGAGCGTCATCGGAATCAGGTATTTGCCCCTCGGCAGGGAGGGCGCCCCGCCGCTCACGATGCAGTTCGAGAATCTGCCTCCCGGCATGGTATTCGAGCAAGTTGTTGCCACTGATACATCCGGCTTTGCGGGACCGACGCTCATCATCTCCGGCACACCCATCGGCGAAGGGACGTTTCACGGGTTGTACAAGGTTACCGACCACGACGGCGACTCTTTCAGCTTTCCGTTCTCGTTCGAGGTCGTACCATAGCAGCCTTAGGAGCCCGAGCAGCCGCAGCCACCTGCCCATCGTCCCCCGAGTTCCTGTTCGATATCGATCTGGACAACAAGGGACCGAAGCCCGCCCTCGCCGACACCGATAGCCAGCGGTCCTGATGGGGCCGACGCCGCACTCGCGCCGAACAGCCGCGAAGCCAATGGCCCGGCTTGGCGAGCGTAGAAACGCCGGGCCGACGACACGCGCTCCCGGTGTTGCACGCGCCCCCGTCCCTGAGGCGCTCGGCGCGGCGCCGCCAGATTCGGCGTCGGGTCCGGTCGCCGGTATTGGATCAAGGCGGAATCTGCCGGCGGACCTCACCCCGGCGTGCCGCTTGACCGGCGTTCACTCGGCCGGCGCCGAAGGGGGGCTGGATGGACCGCCGCGTGAGAGTATCAGGGAGCCCTGGAGTCGCCGGCCGTCAGCTCGCCGCACTAATAGGAGTCGGACAGGATCGGATAATTGACCTTTATACGGGGCTAGTAGAGGTGGGCGACACCGCTCTTCTGCGGTGGATCATGAACCAAGCCGACGCCGACCGAGACGTCGATCGTATCCCTTGGGTGGCCCGACGGCGGGGTCAGTACCAGCCGCACACTGTTGTCCAGTGTGTTGGTTACGAGGCTCCCGTGCAGCGCCGTCGGGCAGCGTGTCGGGGTATCGGCGGCCCGCGTATGTGCCGGAATAGAGCCACCATCCGACGCCTGTGATTCAAGAGAACGATGACCGCCGGCGATAGCGAGGGATAGGAAGCATCATGATCGATTCAGCAATGGATGGCCTCGAGGAGGCGCGGCGCCGGGCGGGTATCGAGGTGACAACCCAGGCCAAGCGTCCGGCACCGAAATCGGATTCTGCTGTAGGCGTTCATGCGCCGGGGTGACACGCGGCAAGATGATTATCGCGGCGCTTCGGGCTCAAGAAGCAACGGCAGTGAGGGAGCACCTCGCGCTCGAAGTACGTACCATGTCCTCGGCGAGCAGGACGTACTCGAAATCGCGCAGCGCGGGGTCGGGCTCGAAGCCACCACCGCGTTCGTTCCTGACCGGTTAACAAGCGGACAAAATTGGTGCGACTCGTTCAGGTTACGGTGAACGAGCCGAACGCACCCTCCACGAAAGGAGGTGACAAAGGGTTGGTTCGACGGTTATCCAAAGTCTGTCAAAAGGTTGTGGATAACCAGCAAGTTTCAAAAACCAAAGTTCGGTATTGACACTCTTGTCGAAAACGTGCTATTGGTAGGACCAGAGTTGGAACCCAACTCGTTATTTTAAGATTCTTGGAGTTCTAAACGCAATGGGAATTCGACTATATGAGTTTGTAAGCGGCGGGAATCGACGAAATTTGGCTACTGAGGATCGTGCACGAGCTTCAATGGATATAGACAGGCGGTACTCCAAGAAGGTGATTTTCCTATCACACAAGACTGGTGATGAGAGTGCAACTGCGTTGGCAAGTCGTATCGACCAACATCACAACGCAACTGTGTATATGGCTGAATGGGACGACCGTATAGATGCCTCGGACCCGAATGTTTTGCCTGATTATATCATGGCGGTGATTCAGACTTGCGACGGGTTCTTGGTAAACGTAAGTTCCCCCATCATTGTTTCGATGTGGGTGGGTTACGAAATTGGCGGTGCTCATGCGCTACGTAAGACTCGTGCCAAGTACATATACTCGTATGTTCCGAATTTGCCGTCCGTAGTCGAGGCCCTCAAATCAATCAACGGCAGCAGTCTGGATAGCTGGATACGCAGCTTATAGACGCGGATGTCTAATCAGAGCGTGGAATTTGAAACATACAAGCTCCACGCCGAACTTGCTGCACGTATATCCGAACAAAGAGAGGACATAAGCAAACTGCACTTCGGTGTGGTAGCCGGGATCGTAACCGGCACAGTTCTAATTCAGCGACTCGCGTCTGGTGACGAGCTTTTTTTTGTTCTTCCAGTCTTAGGTCTTATTGTTTCTTTTTCGTGGATGGTTTCGATTTGGTCGCTTACCGCCAAACTTAGTGCAAAGCACGCTGCTCTTCTGATATTGGAAAAGAGACTCGATCCTGGATTTCGTTTTCTCAAGATAGAGAGTTGCAAATTCAAGCCTTCCGTTCTACGAAGAAAGTTCATCGCCGTCCTCATGCCGACACTCTTTGCTATTCTGTGTATCGGTATGTTGATTATTGGAGGGATTCAGATATGTCCGTCAGAGACACTTACAGATACTACCTTACCCGAAATGGAAAGATAGTTTACGCGGGTATTACAGAGTACTCCAAGACGAGGGAACAACAACACAACCAGGAACGCAGGCTCAAAGTAAAGTTGGAGATCGTAGGTAGAGCTACAACCAGACAAATATCCAGAGCTTGGGAGTTGGAGCAAAAATCCAACGGAATCTCAATCGGGAGTTTGAGTTCCTCATACTCTTCCGATAGCGGAATTCCGGTGCCGTCGAATTCCCCCGTAAGACGGTTGAACCAAAGATCGAGGCCATTAACGGTAATGATGGTGTAATACCTCTTTACACTGACCGAAACCTGAGCCTGAGAGTTCCAATGCCCCTTTGGAAGCACGAACAAAACCAGGAAGCGGTAACAGTTCAACAACCCTGTACACTCCCTCTAAGAACCAATACCACAACTTACCAATCGGAGATCGTCCATAACCCATAGTCGGGAACCTAATGATCTCGCTCAGTCGAAATTTTCTGGATTAGTCATGGTTAGGATTGACTGGTTGGGAATGTTCATGTTATCTTCTCAACCAGGGGCATTTGATAATGGAAGAAGTAGACATCAGGATAATGATGAACAAGCACACGGCTGCATCGTTGCTTGCGTTGCATGATCGGATTGAAGATGCCGAGAAAGACAGATCGCTAAACGCATCGCAACGCCTTCGGCAGTGCCTTGTCGCACAGGCCGAGTATCTCATGGAGTTTACAAAGAGCCTTGAACGCGCCAAAAAGAGCCTTACAGGAACAAAATAGGGTTTAGGTGGGTTAGTTAGGTATGTTATCGCCGAAAACAAGCATTCCAACAAGAAGAAGCTCCACGCTGGCCGAGGAACGGTCGGCAATGCCATCGTTGCCGGAGCGCAGGACCGGGGCAGCAACCAGATCAGCGCGGGCGTCGTAGGCGGGCACCAAGCGGGCCGACCTCGAACGAGTTCACCCATGAGCGGATCGACCAGGACGCCATGGTGTTCAGTGATGACTTGAAGTATCTGGACTAAGGACCCATGCCGTAGTTCGTCACGGCGCAGGCGAATACGTAAACGATCAGGCGCACGTCAACGGCATGGAGTCGTTCTGGGCCTTGCTCAACAAGGCTACCACGGCACGCACCACCCTATGAGCCCTGCGCACCTACAGCGCTACGTAGACGAGTTCTCCGGCCGGCACAACCGGCGCCCGCTGAACACAGATGTACAGATGCGGATGATGGCGCAGGGCAATGGTTGGCAAGCGCCTACACTACGGCGATCTCAAGGTGGTAGGGAGCATGGGAATGTCAGAGTTGCCCAATAGGATCAGCGTGTTGGGTGCACGGCGGCATCAGGCGATCTTCCCTAGCGTTGAGGCTGTGCCATTTGCTCAAGTTTCAGAATTCCCTAAGGTAACGCAAGAATCTTGGCACGACCGTACACGACATTCTCTGGGCTCTTCTTCGCGGGCAAAGCGCCCAGAATAATTCGATTCCCAATTTCCTCTTATTGCGAGGAAAGGTTACGATAGACTGGGTGTCAACGCAAAAAAAGTTCTGAAAGTCGCGTCTCGGGTCCCAGCGTACAAGCAATCCCTCGTCACGCTTGACACAAGAAAGTACCCTGCCAGCAGCACATAGACCATCTGATGGTGTGTTGACGTGAACGATCCAGTCTCCGGGCCTTATCTTGTCGAGAATACGATGCGCCGGATTGGGATTCTCGTTCCCCCATCCAAATCTGGACCGTCCTGTACACAAAGCACCATGAATCATCTTTGGATAACGTGACGGATCGTCGTCTTGCTCGTAGTGGGCCTCGAAACGTCGATCGGACTCATCGAATCTGGCTCGGCCAAACAAATAGACATCACACACGGCTCATTTCCTCTTGCCGAGAATAGTAGTCATGGAGCACCAAGAACAAGCTCGTAGCCGTTGCATCTTGGAGCCGGCGTTCTAAGCGTCGCACGCCTTGGTGCTCGTCGCGGCGACGACGCTGTCGTCGTAAGCGCCATGAAGGGTGAGATGGTAGAAGATTCGGGCCAGTTGTGCGACGTTGCACTCGCCGCCAGCGGAGTAGGCAAGCAGCGTCCGCATACGGAGGGATTGTTAGTCCACAGATGAGGTGCCGGTCACTACAAACTCGAACCGGTTGGACGGTGACTCGGTTGGCCCCGAGATCTCCCGCGGGCTCCCTCATCCAGTGTGTGTTGCCGGTCGGCACCCTTCCTATGGGTTCCTGTTGGAGTTGTCCCGGTTTGGTGGATGCGAAACTTCAGGGTGTCGTGCGTCGGTCGCAGACCGACACCATCCTCTGGACGGAGCCCCGAGGCCAAGGGGGAACTATTCCCTGCGCAGAGCCTCTTCGGCGGACACTGGGTCGGCATCCGTGCTGTATGCCCGTACTTCCAGACGCTACGCCCGCGCTGACTACCATGCCGGCCGGGAAGCGGGCATAGGATGATCGCATTTCGGTGACTGTGGTTGCGGTAGTAATAACGGCGGATACGCATTGGTCGTAAAGGATTACGTTATAAGGAGATGTGATCCAAGTGTAGGTAGCGGTCCAGGCCGTCCCGCACCAGCCGCGCCACCAATCCGCCCAGCGTCAGGTGCGGGTCGGTGTGCGAAAGCAACATCTGCAGCTTCTCCAGCCCGTGCCGGCACTCCGCGTCGACCGCCGCCTTCAACTCCCAGCGCCCGCTGCCGAGCGCGCGCAGCCGGTCGTTCGGCTGGGCCAGTTCCGGGTCCACCTCCGCCAGCATCTGCTGCACTTCCCGCGTGCTCTTGCCCACCGCCTGCCTGACCAGCTTTTCCCGCGCCGCCGCGTCCAGCACCGGCGCCACCGCCGACCCCGGCTCGCCGGCACCCACCGGCGCCGACGAGGCCTGGTCGCCGGGCGACCCCCCGTCCCGGGGCGCCCCAGCGGAGCCGCGCTCCACGCTACTGCCCGGCAGACGGCCCCGGTTGCGCTCGTTGCGGTCGCTGCGTTCGAACAGGTTCTGCAGTTGCGCGGCGTTGCTCAGCTTCAGGGAGCCGTCGCGAAGCAACTCGCCGGCAACGCCGATCTGGGTACTCAGCCGCATCGCCTTGATGCGCCGCCACGCGGCGGCCGCGGTGTAGCCCAGTTCGCGCACCACGTATTCGAACAGACTGCCGTACCCGCGGGCCAGGTGGAGTTGCCGAGTCTCGATCTCGCGCAGGTGGTCGAGGACCAGGACCTGCAGCGCCTGCTCATGGCGCGCGAGCTGCCGAGTCTGCGCCAGGAGCAGGTAATCGGGAAGCGCGGCGACGGTGGACCAGAGGGCGGAAGAGGTCGTGCCATGCATAACGTAAGTATACCATGGGATAGAAAATAGCAGGTTTTAGCGCATCCTCGATGGCGGTGGAACGGCGCCCGGAAGGCCGCCCAGCGGGGCGCAGCCGCCCGTACGGAAGCCAAATGGTTGTCGGAGTGTCGGAGGGGCCTCCGCGCGCCGCAGCGAGCCGATACGCGCCGAGAAAATCGCGTCAAGTGGTGCGCGCAACCTTCTCGTGATTTTCTACATATTCGCGATCCTGTCGGTACCGCGGGGCTGCCCGCACAGTCTCGCTTCCGTCCAAACTACATATGGGCTACCGCTGAAACTCTACAACCTGCACCGGCTGCGCGCGGCCATCGAATCCGACCTGCCGCCGGCTCCCCGCGGCCTGCTGCGCGCCTGGGCGCAGATGCTGCCGATCCTGTGGCACCAACGCCGCGACCCCGGCTGCGTAACGGTCCCCCCACTGCCGGCCCGCTCCGCCTGACAACCCAGCTCGGCGTCCGGCAGTCCGGCTGCTACTTTACGGCGCCGAAGGTCAGACCGCGGATGAACTGCTTCTGAATGAGCAGCGCGAATGCCAGAAGGGGTACGGTCACCAGGGCCGACGCGGCGGCCATCTGGCCCCAGGCGATACCACTCTCCATGATGAACGCGTTCATGGTGACCGGCAGCGTGGTGGCGTTGCCGTACGTGAGCAAGAGCGCCCACAGGAACTCGTTCCAGGACAGGATGGTGCAGAATATGGCTGTGGTCGCCAGGCCGCCGCGCGCCAGCGGCAGGACCATGCGCCACAGGATCCCCAGCGTGGAACAGCCGTCCACTCGCGCGGACTCGTCGATTTCGATAGGCACGTCGTCGAAGAAAGAGCGCATCAGCCACACTACGAACGAGAGGTTCGCCAGCGTGTAGAGGGCGATCAGAGGATAGTACGTGTCGAGCAGTTGCAGGTCGCGCACCACCACGAATACCGGCAGGATGATGGCGATCGGAGGCGCGAACCGGCTGCCAAGGATGAGGCCCGCCACCGCTGCCTTGCCGCGGAACTCGAACCGCGAAAGGGCGTACGCGCCCAGCGTCCCGGCAAGCATGGAGAGCAGAGTCGAGACGACCGCGATCGCCACCGTGTTGCGGTAATAGAGAAAAAAGTTGTGCTGTCGGAATACGGCGACGAAGTTGTCCCACGTAGGCGCGAAGAATACCTTCGGCGGTATGGAGAACGCATCGATGGGGGTCTTGAACGCCGTCATGAACAGCCACACGATCGGA
This sequence comes from Deltaproteobacteria bacterium, assembly GCA_026710965.1. Taxonomy (GTDB): domain Bacteria; phylum Desulfobacterota; class Binatia; order UBA9968; family JAJDTQ01; genus JAJDTQ01. Next base: position 39,369 of record JAPOQB010000746.1, read on the forward strand.
AACATGAAGAACACCATGATCAGGACGATGGCGGTGCCTCGAAACCACTGGCCGGGGCGGCTGGAAGCGCGGTGGATCACCTCACACCCGTCCTTGAACCACGCGCGGCCGTGGTGAAGTAAAGCATCGCGAACAGGTTGACCACGAAGATCAACACGATGGTCAACGCCGCTGCGTACCCCATGTGGAACACGAGGAATCCCTCGCGAAAGATGTGCATGCTGATGGTCTCGGTCCGGATACCGGGGCCCCCGCCGGTCATGATGTAGATCAGATCGAATTGCCGGAACGCGTCGATGAAGCGGATCAGCAAGGCGATGTAGAGCAATGGGCGCAACAGCGGGATGGTGATCAGCCGGAATACTTGCCAGCCGCTGGCGCCGTCGATCAGCGCGGCCTCAAATGGCTCGGTCGGAAGGGCCTTAAGACCGGCTACCGTTACCAGGATAAGAAACGGTGCGTTCTGCCAAATCGATACCACCACCACCGCCGGCAGCGCCAACTGCAAGTGTGCGAGGATGGTCATCTTGGGAAAGCCAAGGACGCCCAGGAGATAGGTGATGATGCCAAGATCCCCCTGATACATCATTCGCCACAGGAGCCCGACCACCACCGGGGTGATCACCAGCGGCAGCAGGATGAAGCCGCGCAGAGTCGACATCAACCGCGTCTCGCGGATCAGCAGGTGCCCAACGGAGATACCCAGTCCGAGTTCCGCCGTCAGGGTGCCGAGGGTGAAGATCAGCGCCGTCAGAATGCTATGCAGCGAGTCGGCGTCGCCGAGGATGGTCCTGAAGTTGCCCAACCCCACGAACAACTTGCCCAGCCACGGCATGGTGAGGGTCCAGTCGAACAACGAATTCTGGACGATGGTCGCCAGCAGGTACAGGGGAAAGGGAACCAGGACGAGCAGGGTTGGGGCCAGGAGCAGCCAGGCGATCCAGGCACGGGACAGCCTGCGGCGGCGTCCGCCCTTCGTGCCGCCAGCGTCGGACACGCGTGCCACGATGCGCACGCTCAAAGGCTCGGCGGGCGCCGAACGGCTGCTGTCTGGACGCACTCAGCGTCCAGCCGCAGAGTTCCGGACGGTCGCCCGTCGAGGTGTCGGAGAGCTGCCGGCGCCGACTGCATCACGGATTGCCGGCGCCAGTGGCGCGGACCGGCGGCGGACGGGCAACGGTACCGGTATTGACACGGCCGCGCCACGCGGGTCTGCCGCGGACGAGCATTGCGCCCCGGCATGGTGCTGCGGCGCGGCCGGTCGGGTCGGGTCAGTAGCCCGCCCTCTCCATCAGCGGATCGATTGCCTCGCACGCCTCGTCGGCTGCCTGTTGCGCGCTCATTTCGCCAGACAGCGCATTGGAGAACATCAGGCCGATCTTGTCAGATACCTCGTTCCAATTGGTGATCGGCGGATACCCGGCAGGATCGGTGTCTGCGAAGATCTTGGCGACCACCTCTTCCATGGGCGGAGCGCCGGGTGCATTCGGGGACACACTGTAAACCGCCAGGTTGGCCTCGCGGGTAGTGGCCAGAAACAGGCGGCTTGCCACCGGCGTGCTGGTAAGCCACTGAATGTACTGCCAGGCAGCATCCTTGTTCTTGGCCGTGTTTGGAATGCCGAGTCCCCAAGCGCCGCCCACGGCCAGTCCGCGCTCCGGACTGTCCGGCAGTTGTGCCAACCCGACGTGGCCGGCGATCTTGGACTGCTCGGGATCGTTGTACTGTTCCCAGACCACGAAACCCTCCATGATCATGGCGACCCGGCCCTGGGTGAACTCGGTTACCACTTCGGTCCATCCGGCGCGCTTGGCACCCGGCGGTGCATACTCCTCGACCATGTGGACGTACCACTCCAGCGATGCCACCGCCTCAGGCGCGTTCAGGCTGCAGTTCCAGTCGTCGTCGAAGAAATTGCCGCCGAACAGGTTGAGCACCTGGATCCAGGAGTTGGTGTCCTCGGTGCCGCGCCGTCCGCCACGCGCCATGTAACCGTAGATTTGCCCCAATTCCGGATCCTCACGCGTTAGTTTCGCGGCGGCGGCCTCGAACTCCTCCAGCGTGGTGGGCACCGCCACGTCGTACTTCTTCAGGATGATGTCGTTGTACAACAAGCCGTTGGTGAAGCTGATGAACGGGATGCCGAGTTGCTTGTCGTTCACCGACAGGATGCCGAGCACGGAGTCATCAAAGTCCGATCGTGCCCAGCCGGGGAAGTTCTTGCCGGCGTCCGCGATGTACGGATTCAGGTCGATCATCCAGCCGGCACGTTCCCATCCGGGCTGGAACAGCCATATGTACTGCATGACGTCGTAGGTTCCGACCTGCTGACTCAACTCTACCTGCTCTTTGGCGAATACCTCGCTCTCCGGCATGATGTCCACAGTCACCGAGATGCCGGTGGCCGCTTCGAACTCGGGCAGCAGGTCCAGCAGGTTTTCGGTGTTGGGGCGCTTGTCGTGCAGCACCCGGATGGACTGGCCGGCGTACGGCATGTCGCCGCTGGCCGCGGCCGGCTCTTCCGCGGCCGGTGCGGCGCTCGCAAGAATTGGCGCTGCCAGCAGGACGGCGCCGCAAAGCAGTACGGCGCGAACGGTCCGTGTATGTGTCATGGTCATGAGCACCTCCTCGTGACTCAGATCACTGGGTTGTCCTTGGGCTTACCACGCGCGCCGTGGCCCGTCAAATGGCATTGGCGTTTGACGCATCACCGGCCTGCTTTTGATACCGCCTTGATCCGTCGCGCGGGCGGCTGTGCGGTTTCTTGACGAAGGCTGCTGTGCGGCTCACGCTGTCGGGCATGACGAAACGGGTCCGCTGCGCAGTCATCGGCGCTGGCTGGTGGGGTACCACGGCGCACATTCCGGCGCTGTTGCGCCACCCGGGGGCAGATCTGTGTTGCGTCCACCACCGCGACCGGCAGGTGGCGCAGCGCATCGCCCGCGATTTCGCCGTTCCCTGCGCCGCCGCATCGGTCGAAGAGGCGCTCGACCGCGAACCGCTCGACGCGGTGGTGATCAGTTCCACGCCCAACGTCCATTACGCGCAGGCCACAGCGGCGCTGCAGCGCGGGCTGCACGTGCTGATCGAAAAGCCGATGACCATCACCGCCGCGGAGGCGGGCGAACTGGTGTCCCTGGCGGACCGCCAGGGCGTGCACTTCCTGCTCAGCGGGCCGTGGCACTACACCGCCCACGCTGCGACGGCGCAACGGCTGGTTCGCTCCGGCGCCCTCGGCGACATCAAGATGATCAGTGTGCTGATGACCAACTTCTGCATCGGCATCTACCGCGGACTGCCGTGGGAACAGGTCTTCGCCGGCAGTGACAACTTCGAAAGCCAGCCGCCTTACCTGCCTCCGGAACCGGCGTCGTTCGCCGATCCGGCGGTCAGCGGCGGTGGACAGATCTACACCCAGGTGGCGCATGTCGGCGCCTACCTGGCGTTCCTCACCGGGGCTGACCCACGTGCCGTGTTCGCCCGTTTCGACAACTACGACACGGAGGTGGACGTGTACGACTCGATCAACGCGACCTGGAGCGGGGGCACTTTGGTGTCGATCGCCAGCACCGGCGCGCCGATGCCCGGAGAGCGCACCTTCGAGGTGCGCGTGTTCGGTACGGAGGCCATGCTGTTCCTGGAGCTGTGGCACGGCACGATGCGAATGTACGGCGCGAGCGGCGCACCGCACGACTATGCTCCGCTTGCCGAGGAAGAGATATATCCACTGCACGCGCCGGCCGAAAACCTGGTCGACGTGGTGGCCGGCGTGGCGCCCAACCGGTCGCCCGCCACGCTGGGATGGAGCGCCATGAAGCTGATCGAAGCCGCCTGCGAGTCGGCGCGCAGCGGTGCTGACGTGAGGGTGGCATGACCATGGAACTGGCCTGCGCCGATTTCACCTTTCCCCTCCTGCCGCACGACCGTGCGCTGGCACTGATCGCTGCGTTGACGATTCCGGCGGTTGACATCGGCCTGTTCGAAGGCCGCTCCCATCTGCAGCCCTCCACCGAGTTTCAGGACACCGCCCGCGCGGCGCGGACGCTGAACGAACGACTCGGCACCCACGGTCTGCGCGCGGCGGACGTGTTCCTGCAGGCCGACAACGACGGCCACTCCTACGCAATCAACCACCCGCTTTCGGCGCGCCGACGCCGTGCCCGCGACTGGTTCGAGCACGCATTGGAATACGCCGGAATCTGCGGTGCGGCGCACGTCACCATCAGTCCGGGGGTTCCTTTCGCCGACGATGAACCGGTAGAGGATTCGCGGTCCCGCGCCCACGCGGAACTGGCGTGGCGGGGGGAACGGGCTCATGCGGCCGGGATCGTCCTGGGCGTGGAGCCGCACCTCGGCTCGGTGGCCGCGCGTCCCGCGGCGGCGCTGCACCTTGCCGCGGCGGTGCCCGGTCTCAGCCTCACCCTGGACTACGGACACTTCGCGCGTGCCGGCATCCCCGATCGGGAGGTGGAGCCGCTCCTGGCCCACGCCAGTCACTTCCACGTGCGCGGCGCCTGCCGCGGAGCCTTGCAGGCATCGATGCGCGACAACACCATCGATTTCAAACGCATCGTCCAGGTGATGCGTGCCGTCAGGTACCGCGGCTACCTGGGGCTTGAGTACGTGTGGACCGAGTGGGAGAATTGTAACCGGGTGGACAACCTCAGCGAGACCATCCTGTTCCGCGACTACTTGCGAACGCTGCTCACAGACACGTAGTAGCGGCTCAAGGCCGGAACAGGAAGTCGTGGAACAGCTTGCGGCGGGTGCCGGATAGCCCGGCGTAGAATTCGCGCCGGTAGGCGGTGTGCTCGGGGCTGCCGATCATCCACGGATGCTCGTAGGCGTAGTAGAGCATGATGCGGCGTCCGTCCGCGCGGGTCGCGGGACCGCGCGTGTGCCACAGCGCGTTGTGGAATATCACGCATGAACCCGCCGGACAGCACACCTGGATCGCGCCGGGAAAGGTGTCGAAGCCGCTGAGCGCTTCCGCCGTGGGCTCGACGTCGGTCTTGTGAGATCCGGGAACCACCATCAGGTTGCCCTGGTCCGGTTGCGTCATGTCGGACAGGAAGTAGCCGATCTTCAGTTCCAGCATCGGTACCCGCGGCCGCAGGTTGCGGAAGCCGTGGTCGGGGCCGTCGATGTGCCAGCGCGCGGGGCCGGCGTGCGCCCCCTCCTCCCAGAACGCGTCGGAGGCATGAAAGTGCGGCTCGTTCTGGTTGAGCAGGGCGCGAATGTACGGCATCACCGGTGGGTAGTCGGCCAGCTCCAGGAACAGCGGATCGTCCGCCAGCAGGTAGAAGATCCTGGTGCTGCCGGTACGCTCCATCCCCGGTCGCGCGAAGTGCGGGGTGCCGCGCCGCTCCAGCTCCCGGCGCCGCGCGATCGCCCGCTGTAACGCCGCGCGCAACCGGGCCACGTGATCGGAGCCAAGAAACGACTCTACCACCAGGTACCCGTCGGTCTCGAACGAATAGCGCTCATCCGCGCTCGGTACGGCACTCACATCCACAGCCTCGTGACCGAACGTAGCCCAGCGCCGGACGCCTGTCGATACTCGTTCGGCGGAGCCCATGCGTGTCTACGCACCGGTCTTGCAGGGTCAAGAGTAGGTAGACTCCGAACGGCGGACGACTTGCAGAATGACGACCAGCAATCTGTCGGTGTGGATGTCGTATACGATGCGGTACGGACCGACTCTGATCCGCCACGTCTGCGTGGATCCTCGCAGCTTGCGAGAGCCGGACGGGCGAGGATTTCGGGCCAGTTCAGTCATGGGGCCGGCAAGCCTGCGTCGCACCGGAGCCGGCAACTTCCGAACCCTCCCGCTGCGCGGCGGGAGCCAGCTCCACGCGGTATCCGCCGCCACCTGCGCGTCGAGCGAGGGCGGATGGCGGGTCGTGCACTTGCTATTCCCGCTGAGCGGCGTCCAGTTCCGCGAAAAACTCGCCGGCCTCCCGCCCGCCGTCCCGCTCCCACTCCCGGCGTGACTCTGCCAGACCGGTTTGCAGTTCCTCGTCCTCTCGGGCCTGCAGCCAGTCGCGAACGGCTTGGGCCACGATGTCCTTGGCATGTTGCCCGCTCCGTACCGCCGCTACCTTGAGCGCGGTATAGAGCCCTTCGTCGTCAAAGACGACGGTCATACGTTTGGACATACTGCCTCCTGAACGTTTGTACGTCTAAGCGTACAGTCGCTAGGGTAAGCCGTAAAGGCCGGGTGCTCGTTTCGGGGACGAGCGAGTGAGTCCGGCATGGTAGATTGCTGGGGTGGAGCGGGAAACGCAAATCAAGGAGACGGTGATCCGCCGCATGACGCGGCTCGCGGCGGCGCACGGGGCAGTGAACCTGGCGCAGGGGTTTACCGATGAGACGCCGGCCTGGGACATGGTGTGGAGCGGCGTGGCGGCGTTGCTCGGCGGCACCGGGGAGGGTGCGCGCCGCGTCGAGTCGCTGACCGTGCGCGAGCTCCTGGCCGCGAACGCGACTGCGAACGCGACTGCGACCGGGGACGCGGACGCCGGTGCCGACGCGCTCGATCGCTCCGTAAAGGAGCTGTTCGAGCAGTGGCGCGGCTCCCGCGACGAGTTCAACCAGTATTCCTATCCGTTCGGGCTCCCCGAGTTGCGCCACGCGATCGCCGACTACACGCAGACCTGCCACGGCTACCGGCCCGACCCCGAGGAGCAGATCACGGTGGTGCTCGGGGCGAGCGAGGGCATGGCGGCCGCGTTCCGGTCGCTGCTCGCGCCCGGCGACGGCGTGGTGGTGATGCAGCCGTACCATGAGCTGTACCCGTCGCAGGCGGCGATCTTCGGACTCGTGCCCCGCTTCGTGACCCTGCGCGAGGATCGCCGCGTCGGAACCTGGCGGCTGGACCGCGACGAGCTGCGCACCGCCCTGTCCGATCCGGCGGTCAAGGCGGTGGTCGTGAACACGCCGCAGAACCCGACCGGCAAGGTGCTGGACGCGGCCGACCTGGAGTTCATCGCCGAACTGTGCCGGACCCACGACCGGTTCGCGATTACCGACGAGATCTACGAACACATCACCTTCGACGGCCACCGCCACCGCTGCCTGGCGCTGTGCGAAGGGATGGCGGAGCGCACCCTGGTGGTGAACTCGATCTCCAAGACCGGGCGTGCGACCGGGTGGCGCATTGGCTGGGTAATCACGCCGCCGGACTGCACCCCGGCGCTGCGCGCGGTCCACGACAACCTCGTGGTGCAGGCGCCGACGCCGTTGCAGAAGGGGGCGGTGTCGCTCCTGCGCCAGCCGCGGTCGTTCTTCGCCGGTATCGCCGAGGGCTACCGCGAGAAGCGCGACCTGCTGGTCGGCGGCCTGCGCGAGGCCGGATTCGCGGTCACTCCGCCGGAGGGCGCCTACTACCTGTTCGCCGACTACCGCGCCGTGCCGGCGCTGACCGGAATGTCGCCGACCCAGGCCGCAATGTTCCTCATCGAGCAGGCCGGCGTGGCCACGGTGCCGGGTGACAACTTCTACACCACCGGCCGCGAGGGCGACCGCTACCTGCGGTTCGCCTTCTGCCGCTCGCTCGACACCCTGCAGGAAGCCGTCGCCCGGCTCCATACCCGGCTGCGCTAGCCACGGCGCTCAATCTCGTGCAGCGGTGCGCCCCGCCCTCCGCGGCACTCGTGGCACGTATCGGGAAGGCCTGGATGCCTACCGGCTCGATCGCGCCACCCACGACTACATGGAACCGCCCGGTCGAGTCGAACGCCGCGGATTCGGTGATTCATGTCAACGGGTCGAGCGATCTCTACCTGGTCGCGTACCATCAGCACGAGTTCGTCGATCTCCACTACGAAAAGCTGTTGCGCAAACGACGCCAATCGGCCTCGCCGTGGCACTCGCCCGACGCAAGATCACCTCGGTGTAACCGTTGCCGCTGGCGGGCGCCGCCGACTCGCATTAACCCTTCACCGAGCCAATCATGATCCCCTTGACAAAGTATCTCTGCAAGAACGGGTACACCATGATTATCGGAATGATGGTCACCGCCATGGAGGTAGCCTTTACTGACTCCAGCGTAGGCTTATAGCCCATGATGTTGCCGAATGCCGGATTCTGCAATGCGAACTCCTTGGCGGCGTCGACGTCTCTGATGATTTGCACCAGCTTGAATTGCAGGGTAACAAGCTCGCTGCCTCCAAAGATCATCGAATCAAACCAGCTGTTCCACTGGAACACCGCATTGAACAGGATAATCGCGGCAATTACCGCCTTCGAAACCGGCAGAACTATCACGAAGAAGATACGCAGATCATTTGCACCGTCGATCTTCGCTGATTCCTCGATCTCGGTCGACAGACCCTTGAAAAAGGTCATCATCACTATCGCGTTGAATGCATTGAACAGCAGCGGAATAATATAGACCAGGAAATTCCGGTACAGGCCAATGCTCTTGATCAGCAAGAAGAACGGAATCAGCCCCCCGTTGATATACATGGTTATGATCATGTAAGTAAGGATCGTCCTTCTCCCGATGAGATACCTCTTCGACGCGCCATACGCGAAGCACGCAGTGAAGAAGACGCTCGTTAAGGATCCTATGACCGTTCTTGCCACCGAAACGGAGAACGCGCGGAACAGCGATGGATCCCGGAAAAAGAATAGGAAATTGTCGACCGTAACTTCCCTTGGATAGAAGAACAGACCGCCGCGAAGCGCGTCTACGGGATCATTCAACGACAATACCAGCACCAGATAGCAAGGATAGACACACACGACAGCCAACACCACCAGGATGCCGACGTTGAGGTAGTCGAATAAGGTATTCCTATCGAGCGGGTTCTTGGGATGATCGCCAGGATGTGATTCTACTGCAGGGTTAGAATACGCTTTCACCAGTGTACCATCGCGAAAACCTGTTGGCCGAAAAGAGCAGCACAAATGCCACCAACGACTGAAATAGACCAACGGCGGTGGAATAGGAAAACCGGGCCTTCTGCAGCCCCATCTTGTAGGTATATGTCTCCAGTATCTCGGCGACATCCATGACCAGGATATTCTGCATCAGAAACAGCTGTTCGAAGTTCTGTGTCATCATCCGGCTAATGGCAAGAATCAACAACACGATCACGGTGGGCTTGATGCCGGGAATGGTAATGTACCAAGCCCTCTGAAAGCGCGATGCCCCGTCCATGTAGGCCGCTTCATAGAGGGTCGGGCTGATGGTCGATATGGCGGCAAGATAGATGATCGAGCTGAATCCGAAGTGCTTCCAGATGTCGCTCAGCACGACGATTGAGAAGAAAGACGCGCGGTCGGCAAGGAACGCATACGGCCCGCCAACGAGGTTCAGCGAAGTCAACAGGTAGTTGATCATGCCGGCGTCGGAGAAGAACGTTATCAGAAACGCAGCTACGAACGCCCACGACAGAAAGTGCGGCAGGTAGGTGAGTGTCTGCACACCCTTCTTGAATAGGTGCATCCCCTTCAGCTCGTTCAACATGAGCGCGAATACGATCGGCACCGGGAATCCGATTACCAGTTTCGCGGCGCTAATCAGAAACGTGTTGCGCAAAGCGTTGTAGAAAAGGCGATCCGTGAACAACACCTGGAACTGGTCGAGTCCACTCCACGGGCTGCCCCATATGCCGAGCCCGACGTTGTAAGCCTTGAACGCGATTACGACCCCGTATATCGGCATGTAGGCAAACACGAATAGCCATACCACGGCGGGCATGACCAGCAGCAGCAGGTATTTCTGCTCGTTGACCTTTTTCAGGATGCGGTGCTTGCCGGCAAGCCTGGTCGTGGAGTAGGAAGGTGTCCCCATGTGCGCCGCCGAGACCTAGCCCGCGCGCGGCGGATCGGTTACCTGGGCCGCCAAGCGAGCGGCGGCGCGGTGCGGGTATGAGGGAGGCCGGCGGCGGCTCACCAGTGAACCTCCAAACGTACCTGCCCCGGAAAGTCGTCGATGAGCACGGTCTCACCGTCAGGGTCGTAGGTTCCCGTGCTGACGCGCTTGGCGGGGAGCGCGGCCGGGTGCGGGACGTGTACGATGAGCCGGTCCGGCAGCGAGCGCTTCAAGTCGCTGAGCCGTACCGATATGGCGATGGTGCCGTTATCCACGTCGGACATCACGTGCAGGTGAATGGTGCCAAAGTAGCTTTTCAGGCCGCTTACGTCTATTGACTTGGCTTGGGTGAGCCATCTGCGCGGGACGCCGGGCATGATCGAGAGGTGGTCGCCGTGTTCAAGATAGAGCATCCACCTGCTGCGCATCAGGAACCACGCCTCTTCGTGGGTCTTGTGGGGACTGACCTGGTAGTAGTGCTCCCAGAACGTATAGGTTTCTCTATCGGCAAGACTGGAAACGTTGTTGTAGTACTCCTTCAGGAACGCATTGCGTTCCCCTCTGCGCAAATGAGCGTATGGATGAGGGCTGTAGTAGGGTTGGCTGAACATGACGTTGTTCAGGAACAGCAGCTCGACCGTGCTATTGACGATAAAGTCACCGTACAACTCATTGGGATCGACCACTTCCTGCAGGAGCAGATACATCGGGCCCGTGTGTCCGTCCCTGGACGTGAACGTGCCGTGCGTAAAAGCCGGATCGCCCTCGGCCAAGAGGACTGCCGGACCGCGGTTTTCGGCCCATGGCGGTGCCGCCGGACACCAGTGTCCATTGCCGAGTGGAATGACCGGCGACTCCCGCAGGTTCTTGGCCAAAGCCGTTCTGATGTTGTGCCGCAGCGTGGTCGCCCGTGCTCGGATCTGGTCGGCGGCGTCGCTGTCCAGGTCAGCCAACACCTCTGCGGAACGAAGCAGGCCAAGGTATGCATAACCGTTCAGCATATATGAATGGTAGGGATCCTCCGGGTCTGCTACCTTGCCGTCGATCATGCCATAGTAGCCGGCGGCTCGAAATTCCTCCTTTTCGTTGCGGGCAATCCACCTAACCAAGTATGCGCACGCGCTCAGGATGTTGGACTTGATCGATCGGATCCAGTCGATGTCCTTCGTATACCGGTAATGTTCGCCGATATTCCAAAGTACGGCCCCGGTTTCCAGCATGTAGTTGCCGAAGTTCTGCATGAAGCCGTCGTCATGCTGTTTTTCGATGAAGTACATAATTGCTCTTCTGGCAAGGGCGTGGTCGCCCATCGAATCCAGGTATTGAATAATGGGTGAGCTCTCCGAACCGATGGGGCTGTAAACGCCTACGACGGGAGCCACCGCGGCATCCGGCTCGTTGCCATAACAGACCAGGTCCAAGTGCAGCTTACCGGCCTTCATCATCTCTTCGATGCGTTGTTCGGGAACGCGCAACGACGCCATGCCATCGATCTTGCCCAGCCAAAACGCCTTGCAAGCAGCGTAGTGGTCGGCGTAGTCTTGTTGCGCGAGAGCATCCGCTCTGTGTGCCGATATGGGCCGGTGCGGGATCTTGAACAGATACTCAATGCTGTCGCCGGGTGCGAGCAGCACGGCCATTTCCCGCTGCGGCACCGGTTTCCCGTCCAGTGTCGCCACCAGGTACACGCTGTCAGCGCTAAACGACCCATAGCCCGTGTTTTGGTCGTAGTGCGAGTTGAACGTGGATTCGCCTGGGTTCACGAACACATTCGCCTCTGGAATACGCACCCACGAGTATCTTGGCGCGGTGGCCGTGTTGGTCGCATTGATGGCGAGGTAGAGGACGGTCTCTTCTTCCTGATCGAACTGCCGATCGTGGAGTTTCTCCATCTCTGCCGCTTGGCTGGCGGTTAGCATGCTCGCTTCCGAGTAGTGATCGGCAACCAGGATATGAGTGCCCGCAACGCGGTCTGAGCGCAATACGTCGTTTTCGAGCGTGACAAACATCTTCGCCTCATAGAGGATGTCTTCATCCGCGTGGCGCGTGTTCAGGATCGGCAATACGCCCTCCTCCAGACGCCGCTCAAGACCTTGTGTACAGCCCAGGCCTCTGCCCGCGAAATAGTTATACACTATCCCCGCGTCGCCAAACTCTGCCACGGTAACGTCGCGCTTGTGATAACGGGGCTTGATCCAATCCCAAGGATCGGTAGTGCCCGACGTCAGTCTCGTACCAATCTCGAATATACGTATGTCACGGCTTATGCCGAGCCAGGTCACGCACTTCAGGTTCCTGGTATGGTGCGCGGCGCTAGCGAAAGATTCCTCTTCGTCGGATGCATACTGGTCAAGTTTCGAGAGCTTATTGTTGGCGCGTATCTCCGCCACGATGGCGTCGAAACCACGCGTGTCGTCGGCGTCTGTGACTATGGTCTTGTACGCAGGTAGGTAAACCGGATACTGCTTGCTTACGTCTCTCAAGAAGAAACTGAAGCCGTCGGTAACGGTGTTGACGCTTACGATGGTAGCGAATGCGCCAGGTTGTAACGCATGTTTGTCGATTGACACCTGTAGCCTGCATTCGCGGTCTGCAGAAAGTGCGAAGCTCCATCCGTCGTGATTTGTTGTTCCGCGACACTGGTCGCATTCCATTCCAGATATGGCGCCGTGTCGTATCTGAAGTGTGCCGGTCAGCTCACGCTCGTTTCTGATTATGGTGATAGTTCTCACTGTCGCTCCCTGGATCCCGACGCGCACCGGATAGTCTGGTCAGTTCCAAAAAAACGACCTTCAGGCCCGACACTGGTTGTCAGCGGCCTGAAGGTCATGGGTATCAGTGCGAGTGATGCACTCTCGCAACTCACCGTTTGCCGAGCTGCACCAATTGCTTGTTGTGTTCGGCGGTCAGGGCAGCTTCTACGTCGCGTGCACCCAACCTGTCGATTTCTTCCAACGCGGCGTTGTAGATATTCATCAGCTCGTCGGCAGAGTCGGCAACCACCATTCTGGAGGCGGCGACCGCCATCGCCTCTTCCACCTGGGTGTGCTTGATGTCAACAGCGCTTCCCGGCAACCACGAACTTGGCAATTCCGCAAAGCCGAGATCCCAGGCATCAACCACGAACGGCGTGAGTCTTTGCTCCATGGTGGCCCGATGTTCCGGTGAGGCGCCCAGATAGTCATCGACGTAGAGGGTCCAGTAGAAGGTATCGCAGAATGGCACCCACCTGCAGAGAACCCCGTACTTGGCGGCATAATCGACAAAGCTGGCGTTCAGTTCATCCTGTGCTGATTGCTTCATTACTCGCTTGCCATCAACCCAGTCCCACGTCTCTCCCTCGGCGCCGAGGATCAACGTAGTCTGCCCCTCGTCGGTGAGTGCCCACTGGAGGAACTTGATGGCGCGGTCGGGCCGTTCGGCGTTCTTGGTAATGACCAATCCATTGAAGCCCTTGTTTCTGATCGTTGGCTTGGTAAACTCGACGCCCTGTTTGACGATCGGGCCGATGGGGGTGTACGTCCGGTTATCGTTGCCGTCGTTTTCCCGAATCGTTGTATTGACGGTATTATCGACGTTGAAGATGGCACCCACGGTACTTACGTAACCGGCCGAGTAGAGTCGTTCCTCGGATTGCTGGGTCTGTTCGGTGAATTGGCCCTTGCTGATCAAGCCGTCCTGGTACAGGCTATTCAACCATTGCAGGAACTCCAAGTACTTGGGGTCTCTGAACAGCAGTTGTACGTCGTCGCCCTGCGGGTAGTAACCAGACACGTGCATTCCGAACGTACCTCGGAACATGTTGTTGCCGGCCCTGCCGAACAGCAGGTCGGACACGCTGCCGCCAAAGTCTATCGACAGGACGTCCGGATAGTTTGCATGAGCAAATCGGAGGTAGTCCTCGAACTCGCCAAGGGTCGTGATGTCTTCCTTGCCGTACGCCTCCAGGATGTCGCGCCTGGTAAACATGATGCCTTCGCCACTCGTAAACGGTACGTTTATCTGTTCGAAGGCTTCCATCACCTCGGCATAGTACATGAACCCTGCCCAGTACCACATCTTGCCGTCATCGGCGGTGTGGTAGGTATGATATGCAGGCGGTACGAGATCCCACGTCTTGGGGGCATACTCGTCGATCAGGTCGGAAATCGCGTGTACCATGCCGGCATCGATTATTTGCTGGAGGAGCGGGCTTGTGTAACTGCCAAAAGCCAGCATGTCGGGGAGGTCGCCCGATGCGATCATGGGTGCCAATACTTCGTCTTCTTCACCCTCGAGTACGTCCATATCGAGCGTGATACCGGTCTGTTGCGTAATGAATTGAGAGACGAGACCATCATCCCATTGGACTGCTGGCCGGCAACCGCCCCAGGTATTCTGCCAAAACGAGAGCGTGACTGGCGAGGTATCCGCCATGTACTCCCACTCGAATCCGCCAGTGTCCACGGTCGCTGCCGGTGCGGATGCAGCGCTCTCCTCGTCGGTACCCCCGGCGAAGACAGAGACTCCCAAGAGCCCAACTAAGAATAGAAAAGGTATCCTTTTCATCATTGCTCCTTTCGTATCAGGTGTGTAAATTGATCAGGCGGCGGCCTCATGGTGTGGACCTCGCTTGATTGGTAGGCCGTCGTGATACTGCTGCCCGGCGGCCATGGCCGGCAGTAGCTCGGGCGAGTTGATGCGCCGGTTACGTTCGGCGACCACAATTCTGATTGTTCCTCACTCTGATTGTTTCTCAACACCCCCTTCGCCCAAGTGACTGGGAAACTCGTTGCATTCGCGTTACCGAAGAGCATTACGCTTGCACGTTTGTATCCGAATGTCAAGCTGCCAACGGCGTGCGGCGCGTGCGGTGCCGCGGAAGGACGTAAGACCTCGGCCACCGGCTTTGGTTACACTGGTTGAATGGAACCCACGCAGATCGGCGCAACCGTCGACTACGAGAAGCCCGGCAAGCAGCTTGGTCATCTCGCAATTCCCTACTCGCACAACCTCGGCGGCTGGGCCAACCTGCAGGTGCCGGTAGCGGTGCTCGCCGCTGGCGAGGGCCCGACCGTCCTGCTCATGGCAGGAAACCACGGCGACGAGTATCCGGGGCAGGTGGCGATCCTGAAGCTCTGTCGGGAGCTTCCGCTTGACGTTGTCCGAGGCCGGCTCATCATGATCCCGGCGCTGAACGTACCGGCGTCGAAGGCCGGCACACGCCTGTCGCCGTTGGACGGGAAGAACTTCAACCGCTGCTTCCCCGGCGATCCGAGCGGCACGGTTTCGGAGATACTGGCGCACTACCTGGCTACCCAGCTGTTCCCGATGGCGGACGCGGTCATCGACCTGCACACCGGCGGGCGCAGCGTCGAATTCTATCCGTGCGCTCACATGCACCTGGTGCCGGATCGTGATCAGCGCCGCAAGATGGTGGCCGCGGCGGAGGCGTACAACACCGATTTCGCCTTGCTTTACACCGACATCGCCGGAACCGGTCTGCTGCCGGTCGAGGCGGAACGCCAGGGCAAGGTTGTTGTCACGACGGAGATGGGCGGCGGCGAACCGGTCCCGGCAAAGGTGCACCGGCTGAGCCAGGAAGGCCTGCGCAACGTGCTGGTGCACCTCGGCGTCGTGGCAGGCGAGCAGCGCTCGCGAGCCGAACTCGGCCTGCCGCCGACGCGCTGGGGGCAGTCACTCGACCGCCAGGACTACCGCTTCGCGCCCGAGTCCGGGATCTACGAGAGCGTCGTCGACCTGGGCAGCAGCGTGGCGGCCGGGGAGAAGGTCGGTCAGGTCCACTTCCTCGAGCGCCCGGACCGGGAGCCGGCTGCCGTCGTCGCGCTGACGGCGGGCGTGCTTCTTGCCAGCCGCGGCCCCTCCCTCGTCGGCCAGGGCGACTGCGTCGCCTGCATCGCCCACGACGTCGACCCGAGCATTCTCAAGTAACGCTCCGTTCCAAGAGCGGCGCCTATCCCGCAGCCGCGGCGCGCTCCAGCACCTCTTGTGCCCACTGGTTCAGACTCTTGCCGGACAGTTCAGCCGCCGCAGCCGCCTTGCGATGCGTTTCCGGGCTGACGCGGAAGATCACCTGGCCCGAGTACGCCTTCTGAGGCTCCTTGCCGATCTTGGCGCAGGTTTCGAGGTAGTCCTCGACTGCTTCGTGGAAGGCCTGCCTCAGGCACTCCACCGAATCGGCGTGGAACCCCACCCCATCTCGGATTCCCGCGATCCGTCCCGTGAAGATACCATCGTCGTCGTCATACTCGATCCGGGCCGCGTAGCCCTTGTAGGTCATGGTGTTACTCTTCTCAGCGGGCCACCCGGAGGCGGAATTTGCGCAGGTCGATGATGTCGAGGGGGAGGTCGCGGGACTCGGTGACGTAGAAGCTGGGGGCGGGCTTGCCGGCGACCGGGACGATGGCCTCGCCGTGGGGAACGCTGGCACGCATTACGAAGAAGCTGGTCTCGGGGTCGTTGTAGCGGCACTCGATCATCACCAGGTCGGCGGCGGTCAGGCGGCCGGTCTTGACCTTGTGCTCGAACTGTTCGCGCATGCACAGGGCGACGGCGAGGTACATCGGCTGGCTGTCGGGATTGCCGATCAGCAGGAACTCCTCGTTGCCGGGGTGGGTGCCGAAGGCGGCGAACTCGGCGCGGTTCACGGTCACGGCGATCAGCTTGTGGGGGCCGTAGCGGTCGGCGGTCTCGTAGATCGACTCGCCGAGGGTCTCGCCGGGCTGCGCGGCGAGGTCGTGGCCGCCGGGGCGGAGGCGGATGATCAGGCCCAGTTCTTCCAGGTGGGCCATCAGCTTCGGGGTCATCGGCACCGGCTCCAGCGCCAGGTCTTCGCCGACGTGGCCGCGCAGCGCGGCGGCCTCGGCGGGGTCGAACAGGGAGCCGTCGGGGCGGATCACGTCGTGCAGCCACAGGCGCGGCTCGCCGTCCGGCTCCGGGCTGTAGCGGGTATACCAGTGCAGGTAGGTCTGGATGCGGCCGGCGACCAGGCCCCACTGGTAGGTGCCGACGTTGCGCTCGCGGAACAGCGGCAGGTGGCTGGCGAACCCTGAGCCGTGGTGGCGCGCGAGCCACTCCGTGCACAGCAGCGGGCGTCCGTACTCCTGCAGCTCGTCGAGGCGCTCGCGCATCTCCTGCAGGTTGCCGTAGCTGTGGAACGACACCACGTCGGAGTTGCGTTCGCCGCACAGCCGGATCTCGGTCATGTAGTCGTGCCAGAAAAACGAGCCCACGGTCAGCGGCTGCTGCGGGTCGGCGGCGCGCGCCCAGCGGAACGCCGCCTCCACCAGCGGCAGGCTCTCCTTGGGGCGGTCGCCGCCGGGCTCGTTGTACAGGTCCCACACCAGCACCCGGCGGTCGCTGCCGAAGCTCGCCACCAGATCGCTGACGTACGCTTCAAGCCGCGGCCAGCGCGCCGGGTCATCGGCGGTGGCGTAGCCGGGGCTCGGCGTCCAGCGGCTGTTGTGCACACCCGGCTTGGGGTCGTCCTGGCGGCCCGGGTAGGGGTCGCGGTCGTCGAAACGGCAGTCGTCGAACAGGATCGGCATCATGGTGATGCCGGCGGCATCGGCCAGCCGCAGGAAGGTCTCCAGGCGCTCGTTGTGGCCGGCCGGGTCGGCCTCCCACACCATGAACTGCAGGAACACGCGCACCGTGTTGTAGCCGAGCCCGGCCGCCAACTGCAGCTCGCGTTCGATGGTGGCGGGGTCGAACGTGTCCGCCTGCCACATCTCGGTGCTGTTTACCGCCGTGCTCGGCAGGAAGTTGCAGCCGAACGGCAACGGGATCGACGCAAACCAGTCGTTGGCCTGCTCGGGGCTCCACTGGCTGGTCATTTCGCGCCCGCCTCCGCCGCGTGCTCCGAGTACACGATCGGGTTCATGACGCCGTTGGCGAGCTGGCCGGGCACCAGGCCGCCCACGAAGCGCAAACCGTCCGGCGAGCGCGACATGTCGGTGATGCGGGCGCCGTCCGGGAAGTAGTTGGCGGTCATCGCCTCGCGCACCTTGTCGGAGCGGTTGGCCGGCGCGCCGTGCACGGTCCAGCCCAGGTGGATGGAGCAGTCGCCCGCCTTCAGGCCCGGCACCTGCACCACCTCCAGCCCTTCGCGCTCGGCGAAGTCGTCGAAGAAGTGCTTCGACTCCTCACTGATCGACATGCCCTCCAGGTTGCCGTACTTGTGCGAGCCGGCCACGAAGCGCAGCGGCCCCATGTCCAGCGAGCAGTCCACCAGCGGCATCCACATGCCCATGGTGAAGGTGTCGTCGAACGGGAAGTAGAACTGGTCCTGGTGCCAGTGCGAGTCGATGCCGCCGGGCGGCTTGAACAACGCCTGCTCGTGGTACAGGCGCACCGCCGGCGCGCGCAGCAGGCGGCTGGCGATGCGCCCGAAGCGCGGGCTGAGCACGAAGCTGCGCACCGCGTCGGAGCAGTAGCGCAAGTTGAGCTGCTGCAGGAAGGCGCCGCCGAACGACAGCGCCAGCCCGCGGGCGCGGAAGTGGGCCATCGCCACGTCGCGGATCGCCTCCCCATAGGCGGTGATCTCGTCCCGATCGAGCACCTCCTCCAGGACGATGAAGCCGTTCTCCCAGAAGCCCTCCACCTGCGCGTCGCTGATCGGGTACTCGCCGTCCAGCTCCGGCAGCGGCTCCTCGGCCAATCGGTCCCAGTCTCCCGCGGCCAACGCCGGCCGCACCGCTTGCCTGTTGGTCATGGTCAGTCCCCCTTGCAATCCAATTATCCCTTTACGCTGCCGATCACGATACCCTTGATGAAGTAGCGCTGCAGGAACGGGTACAGCGCCAGGATCGGCACGATGCCGATCACGATGTAGGCCGACCGCACGGTGCGGTTGGAGAGGTGGAAGATCTCCGAGATCTCGCTCAGCGACGTGGCCTGCGACAGGATGTCGCCGCGCAGCAGGATCTGCAGGTAGGTCTGCACCGGGTAGCGGTCCGGGTGGTTGGCGTAGATCAGCCCGTCGAACCACGAATTCCAGTGGAATACCCCCGAGAACAGGGTGATGGTGGCGATTGCCGGCAGCGACACCGGCACGTACACCTGCCACAGGATGCGCCACTTGCCGGCGCCGTCGATCTCCGCCGCGTCCTGCAGCTCGCCCGGCACCTGGCGGAAGAAGTTGAGCATCAGCAGCACCAGGAACACCTGCACCCCGCGCGGCAGCACCAGCGCCCAGATCGTGTCCAGCATGCCCAGCGTCGACACCGTCATGTACAGCGGAATCAGCCCGCCCTCGAACAGCATGGTGAAGAAGAAGAACCACACGTAAAAGGCGCGGGCGCGGAACTCGTGCTTCTCCTTGGACAGCGGGAACGCCAGCAGCAGCACCAGCACCACGTTGATGGCGATCCCGACCACCATGCGCTGCGCCGACACCCACATCGAGGTCCAGAACCCGCCCTGCACCAGCACCCAGGCGTAGGAGGCGGTGTTGAAGCCGCGCGGCAAGAACACCACCTCGCCGGCCAGCACCAGGGCGCGCGTGCTGAACGACACCGCCACCATGTGGATCATCGGAAACAGGCACACCGCGGCGACCAGCGACAGCACGGTGCCGTTGATCACGGCGAAAGCGGACAGCCGCGGGCGGCGCATCCGCACAGGCAGCGAACCTGCGGCGACAGCCATCAGAACAGCCGGTAGGAGAAGAACCGGTAGGCGACGTAGTAGGACGCCGAGATCAGCCCGAACGAGATCACGCCCTTGAGCAGCCCCACCGCGGTCGCCACCCCGAACTGCGCCTGCAGCAGGCCGAGCCGGTACACCAGCGTATCGATGATGTCGCCGGTCTCGTACACCAGCGGGCTGTACAGTACGAACACCTGCTCAAAACCCGCGTTCAGGATGTTGCCGAGGTTGAGCACCATCAGCAGCACGATCACCATGCCCATGCCCGGAATGGTGATGTGCCACGCCTTCTGCCAGCGCCCGGCGCCGTCGATCGACGCCACCTCGTACAGGGTCGGGTCGATCGAGGTGATAGCCGCCAGGTAGATCACCGTGATAAAGCCGAACGTCTTCCACACGTCGGTGACCACCAGGGTGCCGCGGAACCGCTCCACGTCGCCCAGGAAGTAGACCGGCTCGAAGCCGAACGCCGCGATTACCTGGTTCACGATGCCGCCGTTGGGCGACAGCAAGTCCACCATGATGCCCCCGAACACGATCCAGGAGATGAAGTAGGGGAAGTAGATAATGGTCTGCACGGTGCGCCGGAACAGGGCGCTGCGCACCTCGTTGAGCAGCAGCGACACCACGATCGGCAGTATGGTGCCGCCGGCGATCTTGAGGATGGCGATGATCAGGGTGTTGGCGAACACCTGCCACACGGTGGGCAGGGCGAGCAGGTAGTCGAAGTTGCCCAGCCCCACCCAAGTCTGATTCCCGAACATGCCGCGCGCCGGGATGAAGCGCTGAAAGGCGATCACGACGCCGTAAATCGGAACGTAGGAGAACACCAGCACCAGCAGCACCCCGGGCAGCAGCATGAGGTGATAGGGGAGCGTGTTGGTGCGCTTGGAGGCCACGGCGGATTGGGCTTTGGGGATGCGCCGCCGGGCCGGTCAGGTGGCCGGCCGGCCCAGGGCGGCGATCCGTCTACGGTTGCAGCGCGCTACTGGTTGGCGCGGTACCAGTCGCTCACCTCTTCGGTGATCTGCGCGCCGCCCAGCTTGTTCCAGTCCTCGACGAACTCCGCGAATCCGCTGTCCAGATCCAGGTCGCCGACGATGATGCGGGTGAAGGTGGTGATCTTCAGCTCCTCAAGGGTGCCCCAGCGGTCCACCATGGTCGGGGTCGGCGCGGCCACGAAGTTGTCCACGAACAGGCTGCCCTCGTCCACGCGGCGGGTGATGTGGCCGAATGGCGAGGTCGCCGGATCGGTGAACATCTCCTGCCATGCCCACTGCTGGGCCGGGTGCGGGTTGTTCTCGGTGTTGTTGTAGTAGTCGAGCGATACGCCGGTGAGCTCGGACGGGTCCAGGTCGCCCGCGTATACCGCCTGGATGTCGTAGTAGGGCGGGATGTTGACCCACGGGTGGAAGGCGGCGAACGGCCCGATCCACCAGATGCCGTCCATAATCTCGTCGTTGCCCCAGTACTCGTAGTCGCCGGTCTCGCCGTACAGCTTCTCCCAGTACAGGTTGTATGCCTTCACGACCGCCTCGGGGTGCGCGTAGTCCTTGCGCACCGCGTAGATGCGCTGCATGCCCAGCTCCAACTCGCCCTTCGGGGTATTGCCGTCCACGCCCGGCTGCGGGTACACGCTCCAGTCGATGCTGTTGTCGTTCTCCCAGCCGGGCAGGAAGTCGTAGGAGATCCAGTGGCCGCCGTAGGAGATGCCCACGGCGTTGCGGGCGAACGCCTCGTTGGCCTTGGCGCTGTCCTTCACCGCCCACTCCGGGTCGAACTGGCCGTCGGCGTGCATGTTGCGCAGCGCGGCAAGCGCGTCCTTCACTTCCGGTTGGATGGCGCCGTACATCAGGCCGTCGCCGGAAGCCTGCAGCCAGGCGTCGGGATAGGCGCCGAACGACCAGAAGAAGCCCTCCGACCGGTACCACAGCCCCTTGTCCAGCATCATGGCGAAGGTGTCGTCCTCGCCGTTGCCGTCCGGGTCGTCGTGGGTGAATGCGCGCGCCATCTCCAGAAGGTCCTCGGTGGTGCGCGGCGGCTGCAGCCCCAGGTTGTCGAGCCAGTCCTGGCGCACCCAGAAGTAACTGTAGGAGTCCAGGCCCGCCGAGGGGCCGGGGATGCCCTTCATGCGTCCGCCGTGGCTCACGGCGTTGAAGATCACCTGCCCATCGGCGCCCACCACCTCCTTGGCCAGCGGCGAGGCGTACTGCTCCCACAGGTCGGTCATGTCGGCGAGCAGATCGGCCTCGCCAAGCTGCTGGAAGTCCACCAGGCGCTGGGCGCCCTCCAGGGTGATCACGTCGGGCAGGTCGCCGGATGCCATGGCCAGCTTCAGCTTTTCCTGCGCCTGCGAGCCGTCCGCCACCCACTTGTAGGTGACGTTGATGCCCAGTTCGTCGCGCATCGCCCGCGTCCAGCGGTTGTCTTCGAAGGTCTCCCCGGTGGCCGGTTCGAGCTTGTTGTTGACCGCCTCGCGCGCGGTCTGCCACGTGCTCTTGATCCACTCCATGTCGATGGCCGGCTCGTAGGTGCCGAAGTAGCCGGGAGGAACGGCGCTCGCACCTGCACCCTCTTCCTCGCCGCCCGCCAGCGCCATCGGCGCCGCCGCCAGCAGCACCGCGGCCGCCAACAACAAACTGGTCCTGACTCTATTCACTTCCGTTCCTCCCTTGGGAAACTGCCGCTGGCGTCGCAAAACAGAGCGTGGCCGCCCGCCGCCAGCGTCGCCGGCCACCCTAACAGATGCGCCGCCCGCCCACAACCGGCCAGCCCTGTCCTCCCTGTCCTGTCGGCCGCAACCGGGCGTCGCCGCGGCAAGCATGCTGCCGAGTCGGCAGCCGGCGTGGCGGGAGTGCGGCCCGGTATTCCGGCGGGCGGGGTGGATAGCCGGGCCCGCGGCGAATGCGCGCCGGCGGCGCAGTCAGGAACTTTCGCACGCCGCGGCAGCCGGCGGCTCCCACAGCACGTCGAGCGCCGCCGTCAGGTCCAGCGACTCTCCGTACCACTCGGGGGTGGCGGTGTCGGGGCCGATGCTGATGCCGGCCGCCGCCAGCCGCGCGTCGATTGGCGCCAGCGGAGCACCTGCCCAGCTCGGCACCGGCGGCTCCGCCGGCAGCGGCTCGCCGTCCGGACGCAGGAACCGGAACTGCCCGTCGGCGTCTCCTCCGGATACCCGAAAGCCCGCCTCGTGCACTGCGCGGTGATGGAATCGACAGAGACTGAGGAGATTCTGCAGCTTCGTTGCGCCGCCGTCGGCCCAATGTTCGACGTGGTGAGCATCGCAGCGGCGCGACTCACAGCCCGGGAATTGGCACTGGCCGCGGTCGCGGCTGTGCAGGGCGCGGCGCAGGGCGCTCGGCACGGTGCGCGTCCTGCGCCCGACATCCAGTACCTCGCCATCGGCGCCGTGGCTCAGCACCACGACGCCGGCATCGCAGCCCACGCGGCGGGCCGTCTCCCTGCCGAGATGGAGCCCTCCCACCTGTTCGATAACGGCGAGACCGGCGTCGAGGTCCGTGTTCGGCACCGCCCATTCGCTCGCTACTGCACTGGCCTGCAACACTTCCGCGGAAACGTGAGCCGTGGCGGCTGTCGCCGGCCCCAGAGTTGACGGATCCTTCGCGACACTTGGCATGGTGCTCGCGTCCGGACAGACTCCATGGTCCCGCGTTTCCGCGGCAACGTGCGGCACGGCGTCCTCTGCAGCGGGGGACGGCGTCGCCGCCGCCGGGCCGGCCGTCCGCGTTTCCGCGCAACCGCGCCGTGCCTCGCGGGCGGCGAGAGTGGCCGCCTGAACGTGCACGGTCACCTGGAAGCGGTCGGCGGAGTTGCCCGGATCGAGCCCGCCGGCCAGCGCGCTCTCCGCCACCAGCCCGAGCGCATCGGCCCGCCGCTGCGCAGTCGTGGACTCGCCGCCCTCCGCGCTCGCCGGCACCTGCTCC
>JAPOQB010000602.1 GCA_026710965.1 Deltaproteobacteria bacterium
CGGGTGATTCCGAGCTGCCGGGAGTCGTGGTACAGCACCTCGATGTGGCACATGCCGTCGGCGTCCGGATCGGTCACCTCCTCGTCCCAGCAGTCGTGCAGGATCTCGCGGCGAACGTCCTGGTAGGGGCACCTGGCGGCGATGTTCATCAGGTAGCTGGGAAACATCTTGGCGAAGAAGCTGTGGTTCATCTGCCACACGCCGAAGTATTTCTTGGCCTTCTCAGGGTCGTTCCGGACCTCGTCGGGTATGGGCGGGTGATTGTGGTAGGTCCGCACGACGTCGGCCTGCGCCTGCAGGAACCGCCCTTCGTACTCCTCCGGTGAGAGCGGCGGGCCATCGGCCTCCGGGGGGACCCTGAAATAGGTCTTGGTGGTAATGACATCCGTTTGAGTATCCGCCATCGTTACCCTCCATATTTCCAATCGTGTCGGCGCCCACGCCTGTCCCGGCGGTATCAGAACGGCTGTAGCGTGTCAACGAAGGCGACCGCGGGCTTTACTCCGCATGTGGGTATTGATATACCCGCTGCCGAATCGTCCCGTATCGGGTCCACTGCAAGGAGGATCGCCATGCGAAGCGCCTACGGTCTCAAGATTCCCGAAATCGATCCCGAGCTCACCCGGGTGGGGCCGGGCACACCGTGCGGCGAGCTGATGCGGCGGTACTGGCAACCGGTGTGCCTGTCGGCCGACCTCTCGGACCTGCCCAAACGCATCCGCATCCTCGGAGAGGACCTGGTGGCGTTCCGGGACGGACAGGGCCGCCCGGGCCTGCTGTTCTTCCGCTGCAGCCACCGGGGGACCTCGCTGGAGTACGGGCGGGTGGAGCGGGACGGGCTGCGCTGCTGCTACCACGGCTGGCTCTACGACGTGGAGGGGCGCGTCCTCGACATGCCGCTGGAACCCCCCGAGAGCACCGTGAAGGACCATCTCTGGCACCCCGCCTATCCGGTGCAGGAGTACGGCGGGCTGCTGTTCGCCTACATGGGTCCGCTGGACAAGATGCCGCTGCTGCCCCGCTACGACGTGTTGGAGGCGGAAGGAGGCACGCTGAAACCGCGCTTCGGCCCGCGCGTGGGCGGCGCCCAGGACTGCAACTGGCTCCAGAGCGAGGAAAACCTCATGGACGCGCTCCACGCCGTGTGGCTGCACACGGTGCACAGCGGCGCCCAGTTCCCCACCCAGGCCCATTCGACGCTGCCGGAACGGCTGGTCTACGAGGAGACCGACATCGGCATGCGCTTCATCATGACCCGCAGGCTCGACGACGGGCGCTGGGCCGACGTCATCTGGGAGAACATCATGCCGCTCAACGTGCACCTGACCTACACCGACGAGCCCGTGACCGAGAAGGTGAACCAGGTTTCCTTCTGCGTGCCCGTGGACGATACCCACCAGTTGGGCGCCAACATCCGCTGGATACCGGACGGCGCCGACCCCTCGGAGTTGTCCGGCCGGGAGAAGCTCGCCCCGGCGGGCCGGGGACCCCGGGACTACGAGTACAGCCAGCGCTATCCCGACGACAAGGAGGCCCAGGAGGGTCAGGGGGAGATCGTGATCCACGCCATGGAGCGCCACGTGAGCTCGGACGAGGGCGTGCTGCTGTTCAGGAAGATCCTCAAGACCGCCATCGACGACGTCAAGGCCGGCAACGATCCCAAGGGCATCATCCGGGATCCGGAAAAGGCCGCGTGCGTGGCCACCACCGCCGGCGCGGTGATACGCGAGGGGCGGGCCACCGCGTAGCCACCCCATCGGGCTCTACCCTGCCCTCGCTTACGCCCTTCCCGGCGCCGTCTTCCCGGTCTCCGGGTCCAGCCCGTAGAAGCTGGCGACGTTGTCCACCAGGAGCTTCCGCTTGGTGTCCTCGCCGATGTCCGTTCGTTGCAGGAACACGCTCACCGAGTCCACCAGCCGGTCCCCGTGCGGAATGTCGGAGCCGTAGAGCCAGCAGTCCTCGCCGAACTCCTCGATGGCGAACGGCAACAGC
>JAPOQB010000184.1 GCA_026710965.1 Deltaproteobacteria bacterium
AAGAACTGGGACGCGCACTTCGACTACACGGCGTACCTCGCGCGCCGCGAAATCTACCAGGTCGCCTACTTGCACAACGACTGGGAGGTGCGGCTGGTGCGGCGCGACGGCGGCGGCGTCCGCGGCTGGATCGAGACCGGGCGGCGGCGCGTCGGCAGGGTCCTGGAGCGCGTGTTCGAACCGGAAACCGGCGCCCTGCTCAAGGCGCTGGTGGTGGGGGACCGCGGCGGCCTCACCCCCGAGACGCGGGGCCGCTTCGTGGCGGTGGGCATGTCCCACGTGCTGTCCATTTCGGGATTGCACGTGGGCATGCTGAGCCTGGCGGTCTGGCTTCTGTGCCGGGCGCTGGCCGCCCGCAGCACCTGGCTGCTGCTGCGCTTCCCGGTCCACAAGCTGGCGGCCCTCGGCTCCCTGGCTCCGGTGCTCCTCTACACCGCCGTGGCCGGGGCAAGGATACCCACGGTGCGGGCCGCCATCATGATCGGGCTGTACCAACTGGCCGTGCTGAGCGGGCGCGACGCAAGCCTTTTCAGAAGCCTCGCGCTGGCCGCCTTCATCGCCGCGCTGGTCTGGCCCGGCGCCGTCATGGAGGCGTCCTTCCAGCTCTCCTTCCTGGCCGTGCTGTCCATCGGCGGAGGCATACGGATCTTTCGCGGGACTTGGTTCATGCAGCCGCCCGAGGCGCCGCGGGAGGGCGTGTTGCGGCGGTATCGGCCCGCCGTCGTGCTGTCCATCCTCGTGCCCGTCTTCGCCACGCTGGGCACGGGGCCGGTGGTGGCTCACCACTTCGGCACCCTCTCCCTGGCCGGCTTCATCGCCAATCCGCTGCTGGTGCCGCTGGTGGGCTTTGTCATCGTACCCGCGGGACTCCTGACCGGTTTCCTCTGTCTGTGGGGCCCGGCGGCCTCGACGCTACTCGCGGGCGTCGTGGAGCCGCCGGCGAGGTTCTTTCTGTGGGCCGTCGATTTCCTGGCCGGCCTTCCCATGGCGGCGTTTTCCCTCCCGCGGCCCGGCTGGGTCATGGTCGGGGTGAGCTACCTGTTAATCCTGGCGGCGGCCGCCTGCGCCCACCGCTTCCTCCGGCGGTTTGTTTGACTTTCCACCGCGCCTCTGTTAGCCCGTACCCATCCTGGCAGCACGTGCTTGAATCTTCCTGCCATCGAACACCGACTCCCCTTAGAACAATGATGACCGTAGCCTGGGCGCCCGTTTGGTGGTGCATATGAACCTGACGCGTATCAAGGGTTTCGCCGATGTACTGCCCGGGGACGTGGAGACATGGCAGCGGATCGAAAGGGCGGCGGAACGGGTATTTGCGAGCTACAACTTCAAGGAGATTCGCATACCCGTGCTGGAGAAGTCGGAGCTGTTCTCGCGCTCGCTGGGCGAGTCCACCGATGTCATCGAGAAGGAGATGTACACGTTCGCCGACCGCGATGCCAAGGCGACGCTGCTGAGCCTCCGGCCCGAGGGCACGGCCGGCGTGGTACGGGCCTACAACGAGAGCAAGCTCCACCAGGTGGAGCCGGTCCGGAAGCTCTACTACCTCGGCCCCATGTTCCGGCGGGAACGGCCCCAGAAGGGCAGGCTGCGGCAGTTCCACCAGATCGGCGCCGAGGTCTTCGGCCGCACCGACCCCCACGTCGACGCCGAGCTGCTGCTGTTGTTGCAGGATCTGTGGGAAGAGCTGGAGGTGCCGGAGACGATCCTGGAGCTGAACTCCATCGGCTGCGCCGACTGCCGGCCCGGGTACCGTTCCGCGCTGGTGGATTTCCTGGGAGCCCGAAGGTCGGAACTGTGCGCCGACTGCGACCGCCGGCTGGACAACAACCCGCTCCGGGTGCTGGACTGCAAGCGGGAGTCCTGCGCGGAGATCGTCACGGCCGCCCCATCGATTCTCCTGCATCTGTGCGCCGACTGCCAGCTCCACTTCGAGACCGTGCGGGAGCTGCTGAAGGATCTCCGCCCGGAGCCGGTGGTCAACCACCGCCTGGTGCGCGGGCTGGACTACTACTGCCGGACCACCTTCGAGTGGAAGGCCAGCAGCGGCCTGGGAAGCCAGAACACCGTGGCCGCGGGCGGCCGCTATGACGGCCTGGTGGAGTCCCTGGGGGGGCCGCCGGTGGCTGGCGTGGGTTTCGCGCTGGGGGTGGAGCGCCTGGCGTTGCTGCTTGCGGAGGGCGAATCCGGCAGACCCGAGGCGCCCCTGCTGTATCTGGCCTGGATGGGGGAGGAGGCCCAGCGCTGGACTTTTACGCTGGCTCACCGCCTGCGCCAGCGGGGTTTCCGGGTGGACCTGGATGGCGAGTCCAGGAACCTCAAGCGCCAGATGCGGCGCGCGGACAAGCTGGACGCGCGGGCGGTGCTCATCGTGGGCCCCGACGAGATGACGAAGGGCAAGGCCCTGTTGCGCCACATGGCGACCAAGGAACAGACCGAGGTGGATTTCGCGGACATCGACGAGAGTCTGGTCGAGCCGTTGGGTCCGCCAACCCGGGTGATCACGTGAACAAGAGGAATGTGGATTTGATGGGCGACTGGCAGCGGAGCTGCCGCTGCGGTGAGCCGCGGGAGAGCGGGGTGGGCGAAGAGCTCATCCTGATGGGTTGGACCCAGTCCTTGAGGGACCACGGCGGTCTGCTGTTCATCGACCTCCGGGACCGCACCGGCGTCGTCCAGGTGGTGGTGAACCCGGAGGTGACCCCGGAGGCCCACGAGAAGGCCAAACGGGTGCGCTCCGAGGACGTGCTGGCGGTGCGCGGATCGCTGGTGGGGCGTTCGGAGGAAACGGTCAACCCGAATCTCGCCACCGGCGCGGTGGAGCTCATGGCCCAGGAGCTGCGGGTGCTCAATCCCTCGCGGGTGCCGCCGTTTCCGGTGGATGACGACGTCGAGCCCACCGAGACCAGCCGTTTCCGGTACCGCTACCTCGACCTGAGGCGGCCGCGCAGCCTGCGTCCCCTGGAGATCCGCCATCGCATGCTCACGGCCATCCGTAACCACCTCAACGATCTGTCGTTCATGGAGGTGGAAACCCCCATCCTCACCAAGAGCACGCCGGAAGGGGCCCGCGACTACCTGGTCCCGAGCAGGATACATGCCGGCAAGTTCTACGCCTTGCCCCAGTCGCCCCAGCTCTTCAAGCAGATCCTCATGGTGGGAGGGGTGGACCGCTACTTTCAGGTGGTGCGCTGCTTCCGGGACGAAGACCTGCGCATGGACCGGCAGCCCGAGTTCACCCAGCTCGATATCGAGATGTCGTTCGTGCGGCCCGAGGATATCTTCGCCATGGTCGAGGGCATGATGGCGCGGGTGTTCCGGGAGGTCCGGGGCATCGAGTTGGAGACGCCCTTTCGCCGCATGAGCTGGGAAGAAGCGATGTCGCGTTACGGCACGGACAAGCCGGACCTGCGCTTCGGCCTGGAGCTGGTGGAGTTGTCGGACACGTTCCGGGATTCCGGGGTGGCCATTTTCAAACGGGCGCTGGCGGCCGGCGGTATCGTCAAGGGCCTGCGGGTGCCCGGCGCCGCCGACCTGTCGCGCAAGGAACTGGACGACCTGACCGAGCTGGTGGGGCGCTACGGCGCCAAGGGGCTGGCCTGGATCAAGGTGTTGGATGGCGAGTGGCAGTCGCCGCTGACGAAGTTCCTCAGCGACGCCGAGAAGGACGAGCTCGGCACCCTCACCGGAGCGCGTCCCGGCGACGTGATTTTCATGCTCGCCGATACCCCGGGCATCGTGAACGACGGCCTGGCCAACCTGCGGCTGGAGATGGGGGACAGGCTGGGCCTGGTGGAGCAGGGCGTCCAGGCCTTCACCTGGGTCGTGGACTTCCCGCTGATGGAATGGAAGCAAACGGAGGGCCGCTACACCGCGGTGCACCACCCCTTCACCGCGCCTCGTGAGGAGGACCTGCCGTTGCTGACGGACGATCCCGGCCGGGCGAAGTCCCGGGCCTACGACCTCGTCCTGAACGGCAT
Organism: Deltaproteobacteria bacterium; assembly: GCA_026710965.1. Classification (GTDB taxonomy): domain Bacteria; phylum Desulfobacterota; class Binatia; order UBA9968; family JAJDTQ01; genus JAJDTQ01. Next base: position 3,981 of record JAPOQB010000184.1, read on the forward strand.
GGAGCTGGGCGGCGGCAGCATCCGGATCCACTCGCCCGCGCTGCAGCGGCAGGTCCTGTCGCTGCTGGACGTCGACCCGGAGACGGTGGAGGAACAGTTCGGATTCCTGCTGGAGGCGCTGGAGCTGGGGGCGCCGCCCCACGGCGGCATCGCCTTCGGCGTCGACCGGCTCGCCATGCTCCTGAGCGACTCCCCCGCCATCCGCGACACCATCGCGTTCCCCAAGAGCCAGCGAGCCGTGTGCATGCTGACGGAGGCGCCCACGGCGGTGGACGGCCGCCAGCTTTCGGAGCTGCAGATCAAGACCCTGGCGGGGGATTAGTCCCCGGCGATCCTTCTATCGGTCGGCCCAGAAGCGCGCCATCTCGCTCAGGTAGGTCAGCGTCGAGAGGTCGGGCATGCGGTCCATGTAGACATGGCCGCGCAAGTGATCGACCTCGTGTTGGATGACCCGGGCATGGAATCCCGAGGCGACGAAGTCCAGCGCGTTGCCCTCGCGGTCGAGCGCGGTCACACGCAGGTTCTTGTAGCGGGGCACCCTGCCGCGGATCTCGGGTATGCTGAGGCATCCCTCCCAGTCGTCCTCGGTCTCGTCATCGAGGGGGACGATCGTGGGGTTGATGAGGACGGAAAGGGGGACGGCCGCCTTTCCCGGGTAACGGGCGTTGTCGGCGACCTCCAG
>JAPOQB010000748.1 GCA_026710965.1 Deltaproteobacteria bacterium
AGGAGGATCTCTGGATTACCGGCAGCACCCGGCCCGAGTGGCAGGCGCTGGCGCGGCGGGAGGACGACGTCATCTACGGCAGCGGCATCGTCAACGACAAGGGGCCGCTCACCTGCACGCTGGCCATGGCCAAGGCGCTCAAGGAGAGCGGCGTCAAGCTCAAGGGCGACGTCATCGTCACCGGCGTGGCCGGCGAGATCGGCCGCTCGCCGGTGGACCACTACCAGGGCCCCGCCTACCGCGGCAAGGGGCACGGCGCGCGCTACCTGGTGACCCACGGCGTGGTGGGGGACTACTGCATCGTGGTGGAGCCCTCCCAGTTCCGCATCACCTGGGCCCAGTGCGGCGCCGTGTTCATCAAGATCACCACCTACGGCGAGCCCATGTACGGGCCGTTCGTGGACCATCCGGTGGCGGCCAAGGACAGCAAGAACGCGGTGGTGCGCATGGCCTCCATCATACCGGCGCTGGAGGATTGGGCGCGGCGCTACGAGCAGGAACACCGCTACGAGTTCGGCGCCGGCACCATGGTCCCCAAGGTCAACATCGGCTCCATCTTCGGCGGCGCGCCGTTCAAGCCCAACTTCTCGCCGGCCATCTGCAACCTCTACGTCGAGGCCTTCATGAACCCGGAGCAACGCGCCGTCGACGTGCTCCGGGAGGTGAGGGCGGTCCTCGCGGATACGGACATCGAGGCCAAGTCCTCGCTGTTCCTGTCGGTCAACGGCTACGAGTCCAAGGGCGCCGAGCCGTTGGTGTCGACCATGGAGGAAGCCCACGAGTACGTCCGCGGCCGCAAGGTGGAGCCCATCCGCAGCGCCTTCACCAGCACCTACGCGGACCTCACGGTGTTCGCCGAGGTGGGCATCCCGGCCATCAAGTGCGGCCCGGCGCCGGAAGCCGCCGACGCCAAGCCCGCCACCAGCGAGATGCAGAAGGTGGAGGATCTCGAGGCCGCCGCCCGGATGTACGCGTTCGCCGCCCTGGAGATCGCCAACCGGGACCAGGCGTGAGGCGGCGGTGGCGGCGAATGGCGGTTTGGCATGAGATTTCGTATTCAAGACGCCACGAAAGGAGCCTTCCATGAGCATTGATACGGGCCTGTACCGCCGCACCTTCAGGGGCACCGGCGGAGTCGCCACCGACGAGATTCTCTTCTCATCCGATTCCCATGTGATGGAGCCCGCGGACACGTTGGTGAGCCGCGTCCCGCAAGCCATGCGCGATGCCGCGCCGCGTTTTCCCGAGCTGAAAGTGGGGGAGGGGTTCCAGACCCATCCCGGAGGGTCGGACCCCAAGGCCCGGCTCAAGGAGATGGCGGTGGACGGGGTCAGCGCCGAGGTGCTGTATCCCACTTATTCGCTGAGCCTGTTCTCGCAGGAAGATGTCGCGCTCCACGAGGCGTCCTGCCGGGCCTACAACGACTGGCTCATCGAATACTGCCAGGTGGACCTGGACCGGCTGGTGGGCGTGCCGATGATCGCCACCTTCAACATCGACCATGCGGTGGCGGAGCTGGAGCGCTGCAAGAGGGCGGGGCTCCGGGGAGCGCTGATATGGCAGGTGCCGCCGACGGAGTTGTCCTTTGCAACGGACCACTACGAGCGCTTCTGGGCCGCCGCCCAGGAGATGGAGATGCCCGTCAGCGTGCACATCCTCACGGGCTTCGGCTACGTCAAGACGCGTTATGACCGCAAGGGCCTGGAACGCTACCGGGGCAGTGTCAACCTCAAGCTGGCGGAAATCATCGACAGCCTGATGGACATCATCTTCTCGGGCGTGCTGGAACGCTACCCGCGCCTCAAGATCGTGCTGGTGGAGAACGAGATCGGCTGGCTGCCCTACGTGCTGGAGCAGTGGGACTACTACTTCGACCGCCACCGCCCCACCGACCCGTTGACCATCGACAAGCTGCCCACCGAGTACTTCAACCGGCAGGTCTTCGCCACCTTCTTCAACGACGCCGTGGGCGCCCGCAACCTGGTCTGGTGGGGGCACGACAACTGCATGTGGTCCAACGACTTCCCCCACGCCAACTCCACCTGGCCGCACTCGCGGGACGTGGTGGCGCGGGATCTGGGCCACCTGCCGGACGACGTGCGCGCCAAGCTGCTGCGGGACAACGTCGCCCGGCTGTACAATATGGCGGTGCCCGCGGCCATGGCGGTGGAGGTGTAGAGAGCGCCCTTCGACTTCGCTCCGCTGGCGCTCCGCTACGCTCAGGACGAACGGTTGTGAGAATTCCCGAGAACAATGGTCCTGAGAATTCCCGAGAACAATGGTCCTGAGAATTCCCGAGAACAATGGTCCTGAGAATTCCTGAGAATAATTGAACCGTTCGTCCTGAGCGTAGCGGAGCGCCAGCGGAGCGAAGTCGAAGGGCGCAAAGTATCCAACGGGCTCTTGGACGGCAGATCCATTCCGCCTCCTCTCCGGGGAGGGGGCGGATGCTTGGCGACCAAGTCAGGAAACGCCGGCCGTGTCCGGTTCCTTCCGCAGCGCCAGCGAGAACCCGGGTTTGCGGATGTACACTTGGGTGTACTCCTGCTGCTTGGTGAGTTCGTTGATGAGCCGCACCAGCGGTTGGCTCGCGCTCAGGTATTCCCGCGGCCGGCCCGCGTTCTGGAGCGCCTCCACCGCCTCGTCCCCCGCGTAGACCCGCATCACCAACTCCTCGTCGGAGATGGAGGGCCCGCCGAGTTGTGTCCGGACCTCCTTCAGCGACGGGTCCGGCTGC
>JAPOQB010000589.1 GCA_026710965.1 Deltaproteobacteria bacterium
TCGCTCGGGACCACCACCCCGGCGGCGCACAGTAGGCCTGCCATCAAGAAGACGGCCAACGATTTCGTTACTGCGGTCATGCTTTCCCCTTTCTGATGTTAACTGCCTTACCGTGACGCTGACGCGTCAAGGCCCAACGTCTTCCGTTCACCACCAGGACTCACAGATTGAAAAACCGCTTCGCATTGTCGCCCAGCACCGCCTGCTTGTCCTCCCGGGACATGTCGTCGCGTTCCACCACTTCTTCGATCTCGTGTTTCGCCGCCGGCAGATCCACCTCGTGCGGATAGTCCGATGCGTAGGCGAAGGCCTCGATGCCGACCCTGCTGGCCACGTAGGCCAGGGTCTCCTCGCTGCCCTCGCATCCCAGCAGGATGCGGCCGCCCTTGAGATATTCCACCGGCCGCATCTTGGGCTGGTCGGCGGCGTCGAAGTAGTTCTCGTCACGCACCATGCGGTCGACGAGGAAATCGAGCCAGCCACAGCCCCCCTCCATGAACGCGGCCCGGAGCTTGGGGTGTGCGTCGAACACGCCGTGGTAGATGAACGACACCAGCGCGATCATCAACGGGATCGAATGATGCAGGACGTGGGAGCCCGTGAAGTTCGTGAACGTATCCATTCCAACGCCCAGGTTGGAGCCGCCATGAATGGCTATCGGCACCCCCAAGCGCTCGGCTTCCGCGTAGACCGGCCAGTAGCTCTGGTGGCCCAGGTGCAGCGGCAGTCCGGTGGACGGAAGCATGCCGCCGACGAAGCCCAGCTTGTCCACCGCCCGCCGGAGCTCCTTCACGGCCTCCGGCACGTCCTGCATGGGCAGGAGCGCCACCGGCCGCAGCCGGTCGCTCACCTTGGCGAACTTCTCGTAGATGTAGTCGTTGTAGGCTTGGCATACCTCGACCGCATACCGCGGTATCTGGATGAGGCCCACCGAGAGCCCTTCGGTGGTGAACAGGACGGTCTTGTCGATGCCGGCCTGCTCGAGGAAGGCGACCCAGTCCTCGCCGCTCCCCGGCATGTACTCGCTGGCAGTGACCCGCTCGTTGCCGGTGGTCCCGGCGTGGAGGGCGAAATGCATCCCGTCGATGGAAGGAAACACCCCTTGGCGGTCCCGGGCCGGGTTGGTAGCCTGCATCTTGATGCGGTCACTCATGAAGTCGGCCATGTCGGGGACCCACTCCACCACATGGCCGTCACAATCCACTATGGAATAATCGTCATACGACACGGCTTCCTCCCGAACGGCTCGCGCAACCCGCACCCAGCGCTGCAGTCCGCCATCAAGACCACACGCTTCCGGGTCTCACGGCGTGACAAAGGACACTAGTCGAAGCCCTGAACCCATGTCAAGGGGCTATCCGGGATACTCAAGAGAATACTGTGTATACACGGGAAGGGGGCCCGGAACCCGGGCCCCCGACCGGACTACTCGCTCAGGAAAACGTCGAGGGCCTTCTTGCCGGGCAGACCCGCCGCTTCCACGCTCGCCACCCAATCCGCGTTGATCTTCTTGACGCCCGCGGTGTTCTTCCACTTCTCCCGGTCAGAGCGTGAGAACTCGATGATCTTGACGCCCTGGCCCTTGAGGAAATTCTGGAACTTGACGTCGTCGTCCCTCATCGCCTTGGCCTCCCACACCCCCACCCGTTCGCCTTCCTCCAGGATGATCTTCTGATGCTCCTTCGACAGGGAGTCCCACTTCGCCTTGTTCATGGTGAACGGCGTGACACCCGCGATGCATCCCATGGCGATGGTGTTCACGTACTTAGCCACCTCATAGGTCTTAAACCGCTGGACGGTCTCGAAAGACATGATGCGTGCGTCTATGGTCTTGCGTTGGAGGGCTTCGTACACCTCACCGCCGGTCGTGCTGACGGAGACCGCTCCCGCCGCCTGGATGGCCTTGGGCGCGATGCGGCCGAAGGTGCCGACCTTCTTGCCCTTGAGCGCCGCCAAGTCCGGGATAGGCCCGCGAGAATTGAGGTGATACTCCGCCGTCGCGGTCATGCCCACGAACACATGACCGA
>JAPOQB010000749.1 GCA_026710965.1 Deltaproteobacteria bacterium
AACGTGTCGACGGTGGCGTGTTGCGACGCGGGCAGCACCGTGGTCGCGTCGAGTTGCTCGATCACGGCGGGCCCGTCGATCCGGTTGCCGGCCAGCAAGCGGCCGCGGTCCAGCACAACGGCCTCCAGGAACTCTCCGCGCTCCAGGTCGAACAGCGGTCTCCGGCCGATGACGGCGTGTTCGACGCCCGGGTCCCCGGATTCCAGGGGCGGCGGCGTCAGCCGCGGCACGGCGATCTCCGCCAGCAGCCGGAACGTCACGATCTCGGCGTCCTCGTCCTTGGCGCTCAGGCCGTACACGTTCCCGTGAAGTTCGTCGAAGCGCGCCTTGAGCCCGGCCCTGTCCGCGTCCACGATCTCCCGGTCCGGGCAGTCAACGGAGAGCTCGTAACCCTGGTGCAGGTAGCGCATGTCGACCTGACGCCGGAAAACCGCCTCCGAGAGCTCGAAGTGCTCTTCCCGGATGTCCTCCACGGCCCGGAGGCGCAGTTCCTCGAAACGCTGGTTCATGCGCGCGGGATCGTAATCGCTCACCAGCCCGAGATCCGACAGCAGGTAGAGATGCCGCACCTGGGTCTGAAGCAGCCCCAGGGCGCTGTTGAGGCCGGGATTCGGCGGCACCAGAACCGCGGGTATCCGGAGCTCCCCCGCCAGCACGCCGGCGTGGAGCGGACCGGCGCCGCCGAAGGCCACCAGCACGAAGTCGCGCGGATCCACGCCGCGGTATTGCAGCGCAAGCCTGAGCTCCACCGCCATGTTGTTGTTGACGATCTTGAGGACACCGGCGGCGGCCTCCATCACGTCGAGACCGAGCGGTTGGGCCAAACCTGTGCGAACCGCCTCCTCCGCCCGAACGCGGTCCAGCCGCAGCCGCCCGCCCAGGGCGCTGCTGTCCCCAAGGGCGCCCAGCAGCAGGTTGGCGTCGGTGACCGTCGGCAGCTCGCCGCCCCTGCCGTAACAGGCCGGCCCCGGCTCGGCGCCCGCGCTCCGGGGCCCCACTTTCATGAGTCCGTCCTTGCCGATCCAGGCGATGGTGCCGCCGCCGGCGCCCAGAGTGTGGACCGCCAGCATCGGCGTCGCGAGATCCTGTCCCGCGATCCGGCCCGCGGTGGTCTCCTCGGACCGCCCGTCGCGGATCACGCTGATATCGGTGGAGGTGCCGCCCATGTCGAAGGTGACGAGGTTGCCGCGGCCCAGGCGCCCGGCCAGCTCGATGCCCGACACCACCCCGGCCGCCGGGCCCGAGAGCAGCGTCTGGTTGGGAAAGCGGGCGCCGATGTTCATGCGCATGAGGCCGCCGTTGGACTGCATGAGGAAGATCTGCGGCGTCTCGATGCCGGCGGCGCGGAGCCTGTCCACGAGCCGTAGCAGGTAGGTTTCCATGGACCGGCCCACGAACGCATCGATGACCGTTGTGGAAAGGCGCGGATACTCGCGGATGGTGGGCAGAATGCGCGACGACACCGACACGCGCCATTCCGGCGCCATCTCCGAGACGATCGCCGCGGTCCGCTCCTCGTGCTCGGGGTTCCGGAAGCTGAAGAGGAAGTTGACGGCCACCGCCTCGACTTCCTTCTCCTTCAGGTTTGCAACCGCTCGTCTGACGTCGCCCTCGTCAAGCGGGGTCTGCACGTTGCCGAGGTAGTCGAGGCGCTCGGTGATCTCTTCGGTGAGCGATTGCGGCGCCAGCAACGGCGGCTTGACGTAGTAGGGATCCGCCAGGTCCTCCGGCGCCGGCTGCGACCAGCCGCGCCCTTCATAGACCGCCCGGAATCCGCGGGTGATCAGCAGCGCCGTGCGCGCGCCTTTGCCTTCCAGAATGGCGTTGGTGGCCACGGTGGTGCCGTGGACCAGGAACTCGATCCCGCCCGGATCGACGCCGGACCGGAACAGTTCATCGAGGGCGTCCATCACCGCGGCCGACGGATCATCCGGCCTCGACGGCACCTTGGCGATGCGCCGCTCCCCGGT
>JAPOQB010000750.1 GCA_026710965.1 Deltaproteobacteria bacterium
CAACGGCCGGCTGGTGGTTATCGAGATGAACCCGCGGGTCTCCCGCAGCTCGGCCCTGGCCAGCAAGGCCACGGGGTTCCCCATCGCCAAGATCGCCGCCAAGCTGGCGGTGGGCTACACGCTGGACGAGATCCCCAACGACGTGACTCGCGAGACCCCCGCGTGTTTCGAGCCCACCATCGATTACGTAGTGGTGAAGGTGCCGCGGTTTACCTTCGAGAAGTTCCCCCAGACCCGTGACGTGCTGACCACCCAGATGAAGTCGGTGGGGGAGGCCATGTCCATCGGCCGCACCTTCAAGGAGGCGCTGCAGAAAGCCATGCGCTCGTTGGAAACCAGCAGCTACGGTTTCGAGGAACCGGAGTTGGCGGCGGCGGAGGGCGCCGAACTGGAGGCGCTGCTGGAGGAACGGCTCCGGTGGCCCCGCTCGGACCGGCTGTGGACCCTGGGCGCGGCCCTCCGTGCCGGGTTTACGGTAGCCCGTTTGTATGAGCTCACGGGCATCGATCCGTGGTTTCTCCGCCACATAGAGTCCATCATCCAGAAAGAGGATGATATCCGGCGCCAACTGAGGGAGGGCGGCGACGCCGATGGGGAGTTCTTGTCGGAGGTCAAGAACATGGGTTTTTCCGACCGGCGCCTCGCGGAACTGTCGGAACGTTCGGAGGAAGACATCCGGGCTTTGCGCATGCGCGCGGGCGTGCTGGCCGGTTTCCGCACCGTGGATACCTGCGGCGCCGAGTTCGAGGCCTTTACCCCGTACTACTATTCCACCTACGAGGGGACCCAGGAGTCCCGGCGCAGCGACCGCAAGAAGATCATGATCCTGGGCGGCGGCCCCAACCGTATCGGACAGGGCATCGAGTTCGACTACTGTTGCGTCCACGCCGCCTTCGCCCTCAAGGAGGACGGCTTTGAGACGCTGATGGTCAACTGCAACCCGGAAACCGTCAGCACCGACTACGACACCTCCGACAAGCTCTACTTCGAGCCGCTGACGCTGGAGGACGTGCTCAACATCACGGCACAGGAGCGGCCCGACGGAGTCATCGTCCAGTTCGGCGGCCAGACGCCGCTGAAGCTGGCGCTGGCGCTGGAAGAGGCCGGGGTCCCGATCATCGGCACGCCGCCGGACAGCATCGACCTGGCCGAGGACCGGGAGCGCTTCAAGGAGCTGCTGGAGCGGCTGGACCTGAGGCAGCCGCACAACGGCACCGCCCGCTCCACGGAAGAAGCCCTGCGGGTGGCCGAGAGCATCGGCTACCCGGTGCTGGTGCGGCCGTCCTACGTGCTGGGCGGCCGGGCCATGGAGATCGTCTACGAGGAGGAGAAGCTCAAGGACTACCTGGTGAGCGCTTTCCGGAATTCCGCCGAGCACCCGGTGCTCATCGACAAGTTCCTGGACGACGCCACCGAAGTGGATGTGGACGCCATCGCCGACGGCGAGCGGGTGGTCATCGGCGGCATCATGGAGCACATCGAGATGGCCGGGGTCCACTCCGGGGACAGCGCCTGCTCCATCCCGCCCCGGTCCCTGTCGCCGGCGGTGCAGGCGGAGATCCGCCGCCAGGCCGTGGCCCTGGCCACCGCCCTCGAGGTCCGGGGGCTGATGAACGTCCAGTTCGCGGTCAAGGGAGAAGAGGTCTACATCCTCGAGGTGAACCCGCGGGCGTCGCGGACGGTGCCGTTCGTCAGCAAGGCCATCGGCGTCTCGCTGGCAAAGCTGGCGGCGCGGGTCATGGTGGGGCGCAAGCTCGACGAGATGGGCTTCACCGAGGAGATCATCCCGCCGCATGTCTCGGTCAAGGAGTC
>JAPOQB010000751.1 GCA_026710965.1 Deltaproteobacteria bacterium
AAGGGCGCGTGCGCGCGTTCCTGCTCGGTCATGAACTCCCAGGTAAACGGCGTTTCGACGACATGGGCGTCCGCGTCGATGGTTCTCGGGGTCATGGCTTGTCTCCGTCTTGTCGGGTTTGTTGGCCGGTCTCGTTTGGGGGAAACTCTGATTTATCGCCGGCGGGCAAGATGGCGCCCTTCGACTTCGCTTCGCTACGCTCAGGGCGAACGGGGTTTCGATCAGGCTCCTTCAACCTAACCGTTCGCCCTGAGCCCTTCGACAAGCTCGGGACAGGCTTCGCGAAGCGAAGTCGAAGGGCGCCATCTTGCTCGAGTCTCCTCAGTTGGGCGCAATGTTATAGAGCCGCCGTGCATTCTCGCCCATGATCTTGGGCAGCGAGCCGGCCGCGATGTCGTCCCGGTCCAGGACTTCCTTGACCACGTTGGGGAACTTGCAGTCGCCGTGGTTGTAGTCCGAGGCGAACACCAGCCGGTCGTCGCCGATGAAGTCCATGACGTAGGGCAGGGTGGTCTCGTCGGGCTCGAAGGAGAAGTAGACGTCCCGCTGCCGGATGTACTCGCTGGGCGGCATGGTCAGCAGCGGCACGGCCGCCTGCATGTACTCATAGTGCTCGTCCAGCCGTTCCATCCAGAAGGGTACCCAGCCGGCGCCGGCTTCGAGAAACGCCACCTTGAGCTTGGGGAACTTCTCCAGCACGCCGCCGCCGATGATGCACATGACCCCGATCATCTGCTCGAAGGGATGGGTGGTGGCGTGCACGAACAGGGCGTTGTCGAAGCGGTCGGCGGCGGCCGCCGGCCGGCCCGAGCCCACGTGGACGCACACCGGAGCGCCCAGCTCCTCGGCCGTGGCGTAGAAGGGGTCGAAGTCGGGATGGTCGAGGTTGCGCCCGGCGGAGTGGGCCGACGTGGCCGCGGCCACGAAGCCGAGGTCGGTGACGCAGCGCCTGAGCTCGGCGGCGGCTTCCCCCGGATCCTGCATGGGCACGCAGGCAACGCCCTTGAGCCGCTCGGGCGCATGGCGGCAGTACTCGGCGAGCCAGTCGTTGTAGGCCTTGGCGACGGCGCAGGCGTAGTCCTTGTCCTCCAGGAACGGCAGGCTCAGGAACACCGTGGTGCCGAAGTTGACGGACGTGGTGATCTGTTCGAGGTCCATGTCCAAGAGCCGCTGCGCCGGGTCCCACATGCCGGTGGTGGGCTGGGGCGAACGGTTGTGAGGCACGGCGCCGATGCCGCATCCCACTCCCGAGGGCTTGGCCCAGATGCGCCCCTCCATGAGCAGTTGCTCGCGGCCGTCGGCCTTGACCACCCGGGGCGCCTTCTTCTTGTAGGGCCCCTCCAGCAGGTCTTCCCAGGGCGCGAACTTCTCCTGCACATGACCGTCGGCATCGATGATCGGGAAACTTGCCATGGCTGTCTCCTGTTCGTCGCGAGGGGGAAACGAGGCCGCCCGCATCCGGCGTTGGATACAGGCCGCCCCGTGTATTACCCCGTCAGCGCCGGGAAAGCCGGTTACTTGAGGTGTCGGGCCAGAAACGCGGTGCTCCGTTCCCACGCCAGGTTGGCGGCGTCGGCGTTGTAGGCTGCTCCGGTCTCGTTGCCGAACGCGTGCTGCGCCTGGTAGCGGTAGATCTCGTTCGAGACGTTGCCTTCCTTGAGCCGCGCTTC
>JAPOQB010000755.1 GCA_026710965.1 Deltaproteobacteria bacterium
GGACCTTGCGTCGTCCCGTCGTACACCTTGCTGATCCCCGTGGCGGTGTAGGCCGCCAGCCTGGGCGTGATGGTGTAGTCGGCGACCTTGGGCAACCGGTACTTCCGCGCGTAGGCCGGTTTGATGGCCACCGTGCCCAGGCTGATGGCGTAGGTTCCCGGGTCGTCGCCCGGCTCCCGGGACAGTTCCCCGTCCACTACTACGTCTTCCACCGCGTGTCCCGCCTTCAGCCCGCTCACCGTGTAGCTCAGGTCGTCGGTTTCGCCGTACTCCCGTGTCGCGCTATCGAGCGTGATGGTCAGCAGATGCGGCGGCCCGACGTAACACACCAGTTCCGTCGCCGCGCTGGTCACCCGGTCCCCGTTGGGAAGGTCGTAGAGCGCCTTCACCACAATCCGGGCCTCGTCTCCGATCTGCCAGTTTCCCCGGTCCGTCCGGCTCCTCAGCATATAGTGGTGCCTTTGGGTGAACCGGTTCCCGTTGGGCAGCGTCACCACCACGTCGTACCACTTGATATCTCCGCCGGACCACTGGGGTATGTCCCAGGAGAAGCGCACCCGGTCCGTCTTGGCCTCGCACTTCAGGTTCGCCACCGGCGGCGGCTCCTCGTCCTGCGCCTGGGCGGGACCGGTCGGCCACAGGGCCAGCGCCAGCCCGGCCATCAGCAGCACCGCCGCCGCCACGAAACCCACGGTACTCGTACGCTTCACTTTCAACATCGCTTCATCTCCTGGCCCAGCGGCTCCGGCTCCCCGACCAGCCGCTCGGCGCCGGAACCGGGTCAGGAGATGATACCCGGCGAACCCTATCCCCTACGTATCTTTGACCCCTCATTTATGTGTCTTTATCTGTGTAACCACATCACCGCCGGTAGCCGCCCTGCACCCAGGCCAGCGCCCTAACGCCAAGGGGGCTCGCAAGTCACTCCAGGCCGGGCAGGGCCATTATGGGGCCCAGTGGTATCCCCAGCAGACCGGAGTTCCGTCCTGCTTCAGGCCACAGGTGTGGCGCTCACCCACACTGATCGAGTCGAACCGGTCGTGGACCGGTGGTTCAAGCTGCCGGTGCACCTGACCCAATCCCCAGCAGAAAGCCCTGCCGTCGGACGCCAGCGCGCAGGAGAATCGATCTCCACTGCCGACCGACTTGAACGCGCGCCCCGCAATCGGTGTGTTGGAGACCTCATAACCGTCGCCCCAACAGAGGAGAGAATCTTCGGCTGTAAACCCACAAGTGTGCGATCCGCCAGCGCTGATTGAGATCATCCCGTCAAGGTCCGGCGGCGACGCCTGTCCCTCGGAGTCGTACCCCCAGCAGGCCGGAGCGCCATCGGAGAGGCGCAGTGCGCACGTATGGCGATCCCCGCTGGCGATAGTTGAGAACCTCACGTCCTCGGGCGGCGCGGACTGGCCATACTCGTCGTCGCCCCAGCATACGGCGGTGTCGTCCGGTCTGAGTCCGCAGGTGTGATAGCTGCCGCTCTCTATCGACTTCAGGAGCTCCCCGGCCGGAGGCGAAGACTGGTCGTGAGTATCATCGCCCCAGCACAGCGGCGTTCCGTCGTGACGCAGCGCGCAGGTATGGTCAATCCCGCTGCTGACTGCCGTGAAGGCCCCTCCTGACGGCGGCGTTGCCTCTCCATACTCGTCGCGGCCCCAGCACACGGCCGTGCCGTCGGCCCGCAGTCCACACGTGTGGTACAACCCGCTGCTGACCGCGGCCAGACTGCCCGCAATGGGGGTAGTCGGTTGCCCGGCAACGTAACGCTCGCCGCCCGGCGGCGTCGCCTGTCCATAATAGTTTCCGCCCCAACAGACCAACTTTCCGTTGTCCCGTATGGCGCAAGAGTGGCCGGAACCCACTGCGACGGATGTGAACGTCGCGCCAACCCCCCAGGGCGGCGACTTCTCTCCTGCATAGTTACCCCATCCCCAGCAAACGACGGTCCGGTCGAGGCGCAGCCCGCAGGTGTGGTTTATGTCGGTGCTCACCGATGTGAACAGTTGCCCGTCGGGCGGCGGAGCCCGGTCGGCGAGTTTTCCCCAGCAAACTACCGTATTGTCGAAACGCACGCCACAGGCTTGCTGTTCGCCGATGCTGATCATGGCGAATTTCTCGCCCTCCGGATTCAGGTGGGCTCCGTAGATGGAATTTTTCCCCCAGCACCTGACCGTCCCATCCGCGCGCAATCCACAACTGTAGTCGTATCCGCTGCCGATGTCCGTGAATCGCTCGTCCGGCGGGGGAGAGTTTTCTCCACTTTCATCATAGCCCCAGCATTCGGCGGTCCCGTCCAGACGGAGCGCACAGGTGTGGGCCCACCCGGCGGCGATGTCGATGAAAGGTTGATCCTGAGGCGGCGATGCCTGCCCTCGGCTGTCCGAACCCCAGCACACCGCAGCGCCGTCCGATCTTCGCAGAGCGCAGCCGTGTCCCTGGCCGGTGGTAATCACGCTGAACCGCTCCCCGGTGGGCGGAGAGGCTTGCCCAGAATCATTCAGTCCCCAACAGTACGCTCTACCGTCCTGGGCAAGGGCACAGGAGTAGCCGTACGCCAGGGCCAGCGTGGTGAAGGCCTCGTCGGGCGGTGGGATGGCTGGCGGAGGGGGCGGTGGAGTTGCGTCGGGATCGTACCGCTCGCCGCCCGGTGGTGACGATTGA
>JAPOQB010000525.1 GCA_026710965.1 Deltaproteobacteria bacterium
AAGAGCGTTCGGTTTGCAACTGATCGGGGAGGAGCGGATTCGATGTCCAAACGAAAGCAGCCCGGCCCGGGCGCTCCATCGGGCCTCGCCGCTCTGGGAAGCCTTGCGTGGGTGAGAATCCGGCCGAGCGGAAAGAAATTGTGGGTATCGATCCTCGCCGTCGCGCTCGCGGCCTGCTTCGCGCTCGGTGTCTATATCCACTCGCTCTCCCCGGATAACAAGTTCAATAATCGCCGTGTTAGCTCGTTCCCCCAGTATCTTGATCGTCGTCTCGAGGAGGAACTCACCCGGACTTTCACCTTGGGTGCCTCAACGAATTCGACGGGAAGCACCGACCGAGGCGGGAATTCCGACGAGTTCGCCCGGGACGGCAATCCCGGTAGGTTCGGTGGGCTCAACAGGCTTGATGGACTCGGCCGGGATTTCAGGGGCCTTGGGGAACTGATGAGCGGCATCGCTGACATGAAGCTCGAAGGACTCCAATCCTTCGAGCTGGATATTGATCTTGATGAGTTCGACAGTCTCAAAGGGATCGGCGAGTTCACACAGGGTCTCGATGACGCGTTCGGGCTGAGCGGGAGCGAGGCCCCGGGCGAGGGGTCCAGCGCGGATTCGCAACCGACGCATTCTCTCGGCTCGACCGGAACGGCGCGGGGGCGTCCGCTTGCAGAAACCGCCGGGCGGGTCGGCATCACCCTAGACGACGCCAAATAGCTTGCTCGTCTTAGGAAGTTCGATGAGATGCAGCAGGAGACCGAAGACTGTCAATGTCAGCCGAATATGTCCCATTCGTGTCAATCGAAAATGTCGCAGCTGGACGGAAGCGTAGCGACCGCAGTCCAGCCCCTCACCCATGGCAGACTGGCCACGGACGGCCATCACTGCGCGGCTGCTTCGTGATGTTGCTCGGAGGCGGCCCGCATGCGGTTTTGTCACCTGCATTCGCCCTCATGTGCTCGTCGTGGTTCTTGGCTTCTAAGGGTACCCGTCGCGGGATTTTGGTGTGGTCCTGGCCTTAAACCCGTTTGTCCAGGCAAAATGGGAGACCCATGAAGTACGATCACGGCAACGGAATTTGCGGCCTGTGCAACAACAAGTCCATCACCTGGGGAACCCGGAACTACGAAAACGCCAACCACAGCGTCCACTCCGGCCACCGCCTCTACGAACTTCGGTGCTCCTACTGCTACATGTTCCGAAAGGACATCCCGTCAACGACGCGAGGCAGCCATTGTTACTTCTTGTTTGCCCAGGACAGGCTGCTAGTGACCGCCGGCTATGAATGGGATGGAGCAACCTGGGGTGTCCAAACAAAGAACTCCTTCCGCGGCACCCTTGTTCACGACGCCCTCTATCACTCGATGCGCGACGGTATCCTTCCCCAGTGCGTCCGACGATGGGCGGACGATGAGTTCTACTACATGCTCCGGGACGATGGAATGTCGTGGCTTCGGGCAAGGACTTGGTGGGCATTGTGTCGGCTGGGCGGCTGGTACTACACCAAATTCGCGGTTACCCCGCCACGGGCCTGGCCCGTCAGGTTCCTGTAGCAACACGAAAGCGGCCTCGCCCGCCATCTTGAGTTCCTTCTTGAGTCTAGCCTCAGTCCCCAGTATCCTCTTCTGCACACTCACAGTTTATGGGAAAGCAAAGCGATGGAGGAATCCGCCATGACGCTCCCTTTCCCAAGAATTCCGCGTTCTTCTCAGTGTTCGCATGAGTGCGCAGGGCGGTGATCGCGCCGCTCGTCCGATTCACACATCGAGGATCTGTACGGGATCGAGGTGTCGCCGGCACTGGTGTCGGCGGTGACCGATGCGGTGCTGGAGGAGGTGGGGGCTTGGCAGAACCGGCCTCTGGAGCCAGTGTACGCCGTGGTGTACTTCGATGCGCTACGGGTGAAGATCCGCGACGAGGGCTTGGTGCGCAACCGGGCGGTGTACCTGGCCATGGGGATCACCTGCAAGCGGCGACAAGGACGTGCTGGGGCTGTGGATCGAGCAGAGCGAGGGGGCCAAGTTCTGGCTTCGGATCATGAACGAGCTCAAGGCCCGCGGCGCCCAGGACGTGCTGATCGCGGTGGTGGACGGATTGAAGGGCTTTCCCGACGCGATCACCACCGTGTTCCCC
>JAPOQB010000485.1 GCA_026710965.1 Deltaproteobacteria bacterium
AAAAAGTCCGACATCGCGGTTCGCATTGCCCGCCAGGCCCTGCTGTCGAAGGCCGCGGCCGAGACCGCGGTCAACGCGGTCTTTGAGGCCGTCGGCGACGCTCTCGCCAAGGGAGACAAGGTCACCGTGTCAGGGTTCGGCACGTTTGCGACAAGGAGCCGGGCGGCGCGTACGAGGCGGAATCCGCGGACGGGGGAGAGCGTGGCCGTTACCGCGTCGAAGACGCCGGCGTTCAAGGCGGGGCAGGCGCTCCGGGCCAGGTTGCGCAAGGGAGGACCCGGGTGATGGTCCGGAGCTTGGTCCTTGCGGCCGCGCCGGACGCGAGCGGAGTGTGAGGGCGGCAAGGGAGGGTCCAAGGCGGAGGAACCCCAGCATGGACCGGGAGAGTGTTTCCGAAGTGGTGCGCCATTGCCTCGACGAAGCGTTCGCCAACCTGCGCGGCAAGCGCGCCGGCGCGGACGAGTGGACCCGGGAGATCAAGACGCAGCTGTGCCTGGCCGGAGCGGCGCAACAGCCGCCGCTGCACGTTTGCGCCTCGGGGGTCGAAGACGCCGACGATGGGGAGTGGCTGCACGATGTCTGTTGGCTCAGGTATGGCGAAGACCCGGACTGCCTGAACGAGGTGGTTCTGATACTGGAGTGCGAATGGGGAGGTGCGGGCGCCGATTCGGGACGGGTCCGGGACGACTTCCACAAGCTCGTGGCGGGACGGGCGCGCGTGCGCTGCATGATCTGGAAGGACGGCAACGGGCGGGACGATTCCGGCGGTGGTGGAGTGGCTGGCGGGAATGATGGGCGAGTGCGTGGAGACGGCCCCCGACGATCTCTACCTGCTCGCCCGCCATACGGCCTATGGCTTCCAGTACTGGCATCTGTGCGGGAACGGGACAGTCTACCCGATGTAGTCCGGAGCCGTTGACGGAAGAAGGCACTCCTGCCGGGAAGGAACATTTGGTTGCTGACACCGTTCGGGATTTCCTTGGACGCGCTCCGCAGGGCGCGGCGGGTGCGCCGAGGGTCCCACCGGAGGCAGGGCTGCTTCAGGACGGCAGCGGCGTTATCCATGTCCTTGTGGGTGGATGTCGATCCAAGCAATCACTTTCGATCACAGCCACACTTGTTGACCGAGCGCGCAGCCAATGGTGACCTTGTTGCGGCGCGTAACGCAGCGCGCTACAGTGCCGTATGAGGATCAGGCACAAGGGGCTGCGGGCGCTGCACGAACGGGACAACGCCGCACGGCTTCCTGCCGGTCTGGCGCCGCGGCTCCGGCGCATCCTGTTCCGCCTGCAGGATGCGGCCCATCCGCGTGACGCCGACGCGCCCGGCTTCCGGCTGCATCCGCTGAAGGGCGAGCGCGCGGGTCAGTGGAGCGTTGACGTCTCCGGCAACTGGCGCGTGGTGTTCCGTTTCGAGGACGGCGAGGCCGTAGACGTGGACCTGATCGACTATCACTGACCCGAAGGGAGCGCTGACATGAACCACACTGCAAGCGATCGCGTCGGCCCGATGCTCAATCCGCCGCACTTGGGCGAACTGATCCGCGAGAGCATGGACGGGGTGGGCTGGAACGTCACCGAGACGGCCTCTCGTCTTGGTTGCGAGCGCGGAACGCTGTCGCGCCTGCTGAACGGCAAGGCGGGCGTGTCCGCCAACATGGCGTTGGCGCTGGAGGATATCGGCTGGGGGACCGCCGAACACTGGATGCGGATGCAGGCGAGCTACGAGCTTGCGCAGGCGCGCCGGGACCGGGCAGCGGCAGAACGGCGCGCGGGCGCATTGCACGCATGATACAAGAGGTACGGAATTCCCTGGTCGAAAACTGTTCAGGTTGGCGCGGACCCGCCGGGTGCTCCGGGAAACGGATGAACGGTCGAAATGTCGTCAACGTTGATGGTTTCCTCACGGAGCGACGCGGCCGCCTCGGAGGCTCTCCCAGCAGGAACTGCTCCGCGACGTTCGGCCGGGCCGGGAGTTGTGAAGAGCGATTCGCGTTGCCGAAGAGACCCGCGACGACGCTGCGAAGAAAGAGAGGATTCGGCAA
>JAPOQB010000732.1 GCA_026710965.1 Deltaproteobacteria bacterium
CCATGGCCGTTGGCGCCCGTCGCGCCGTGGCTGATCTCGCGCATGGCGACCTTGACCCCGTGGGGTCCGGTCCCGGAGACGTGGACCTTCCTGGAGGCAGGGAACGGGTCCGTGGTGATCACGGCGTTCTGGTTGACCTCTCCGTCATTCTTGGACATGGCTGGCCTCCCTTCCGGGGCTCGCAGGACTCTGTCTCGGCTGTGCAACTCCCTCCGCACGAGGGGGTTGGGTTCCGTAACCTTTCACTTCTATCGTAATCGAGTTCCCGGCGTCAAGGAAACGACTCAGCCGTGCCGTGTCGTCCGGACGAGGTTATTCCGGATCGTAGGTGATGAGCGAGAACAACTCCTGGCCGAGCTTTTCCCGGGGCTTGAGGAAACCGAGCTCGATGATGCAGGCGTGCTCGAAGACCGTGGCGCCGAGCTGCTCCACGAGTGCGGCCGCGGCCACCGCC
The DNA here is from genome assembly GCA_026710965.1 of Deltaproteobacteria bacterium. Classification (GTDB taxonomy): domain Bacteria; phylum Desulfobacterota; class Binatia; order UBA9968; family JAJDTQ01; genus JAJDTQ01. The sequence continues at coordinate 455 of JAPOQB010000732.1, forward strand.
GTTCCGCCGGTAGCGACGAGGTCGTCCACCAGCAGCACCCGGGCGCCCGGGACCAGCGCATCGCTGTGCACTTCCAGGGTGTCGGTGCCGTATTCCAGCTCGTAGGAAGCCTGCAGCGTGTCGTACGGCAGCTTTCCCGGTTTCCGGATCACGCACAGGCCCTTGCCCAGCCGATAGGCCAAGGCCGCGCCGATGATGAAACCGCGGGATTCGACGCCCACCACGGTGTCCACGGCGGCGCCTTCGTATCGTTCGGCAAAGAGGTCGATGGTCTTGCGAAAGAGCGGTCCGTTGCCTACCAGCGGGGTAATGTCCTTGAACACGATCCCCGGTTTGGGGAAGTCGTGAACGTCGCGAATGTTGGCTCGAATGTCGTCGATGGTGCTCATGATGCGGCTTGGGCTAACACAGTCACGGCAAATAGGAAAGTGGGTTCCGGGCGACGTTGTTCCGGCGAATCTCGAAGTGGAGGAGCGGGGTGGTGACCCGGCCGGTGGCGCCGACCTCGGCAATGACTTGCCGGCGGTTTACCTTTTGCCCCCGCCGCACGTAGTTCTTTCTATTGTGCGCATACACTGACGCGAAACCCCTCCGGTGGCGCACGATGATGAGGTTGCCGTACCCGCGCAGGTGGTCGCTGTAGATCACCTGTCCCGCCATGGTTGCCCGGACCGGGGTACCCGACGGCGCGGCGATATCGATGCCGTCATTCAGGGTGTCGTGTCGTGAATCGAACCGGGCCGTGAGCTTGCCCCTCACGGGCCAGACGAAACCCTGTCGCGATGCCTTGGCGGGCGGCGGTCGCCGCGTCGTCCGGGCGGTTGCCTTGGGGGCCTTGGCCGGAGCCGCCCGGGTCCGGGAGTTCTTTCCGGGAACGACCTTGGGACGAGCGGCGGTCCGCGGACGAGGTTTCGCCCCCGGCGCCTTTCTTGCGGCGGAGGGTCTACGCGCGGCGCCCGCGGTGGGACGGGTTCTTTTTACAGCGGCCTCGGTACGGGACGGACTCCGCGCGGGTTCCTTGATGGGGGTAATGAGCTGGACGGGGAGTCGGCGGGTGGCGCCGGGAATGAACAACCGTCGCCCGATCCGGATGTCCCTCGCGTCCGCGATCCGGTTGAGGCGCGCCAGCGTCACGTAGTCGATGCCGTACGCCTTGCCGATGCGGTAGAGGTTCTCGCCCTTCTTGACGACGTGGTGGATGCCGACACTCTTGGGAGCCGGGCTCGGGGCCTTCCTGGGCGCGCGTTTGGCAACATCGCGGTTGTCTACGTAACTGCAACCGGATGCGGCAAGGATGATGAGGACTTGGAGCAGCCCGAGGGCGCGAAAGGGCATGCCACCGATTCGGTTGGTACAGGCTGCTAGCCGGGCCAACCGTACCTCCCCAGAAGCTTGACGAACCGACATCCTCCGAGGTCCGTTTCTTCAAGGCCCGTGGGGGTGCGGCACGTGAGTTTGAGGGTTTGGGACTGGTCGCCGCCGATGGGAATGATCAGCCTTCCGCCGGCGGCGAGCTGCTGGGCCAGCGGCGCCGGCACGTTGGGCGCCCCGGCGGCCACGACGATGGCGTCGTAGGGGGCGTGCTCCGACCATCCGAGGGTACCGTCTCCCATGTGGAGCGCCACGTTATAGTAATCCAGGCCGTCGAGGATGGTCCGTGCCTGCACGGCCAGGCTCCGAAGCTTCTCCACCGAGAACACGTTGGCGCACAACTCCGCCAGCAGCGCCGTCTGGTAGGCGGAGCCCGTGCCGATCTCCAGGACGCGTTCGGTGCCCTTCAGCC
>JAPOQB010000249.1 GCA_026710965.1 Deltaproteobacteria bacterium
CTCGAACTGCGCCCGCGAAAGCCGTATCGCTTCATCCGTTACCAACGGCCACGCAGAGGCGAAACACCACCAGCCCGAAGAACGGATCCAGACCGACATCCACCGCCGCCTGGGGCATCATGTCCCCCTTGCGAAAGTCCAACCGGTCGCGTCGCGACCACGATCCAAGAACTCCTCGGCAAGGCCGCCTCGGGCGAAGCAGCCGGGGCGCGGGATGGCGGGGCCAACAGCCCGCTGCGTGGCGTGAAGACCCGAAACGCCGTAAGGCGTCGTTAATCGTTATTCCGGCTTGCCTTGTCCCGTGGCTCAACGGCTCAAACAGCGGGAACGCTATAAAACACCAAATCAGCCCCAAAAAACACTGAAAACTCACTCTCGTGTAGTACGGGAAATATTGTCGAAGGTGTTAACCCGGTATGGTGAAGGCGATCGAGCGTTCCTGCGCCCAGACGCTCCAGGAACTGCTGGACACCAGTATCGCCCGCTACTTCCTTGGCATAGCTGCCTCCGGGTGAGCTGCTCATCGTGGGGCCTTCCCACCGGGGGATGGATGCGCGAAGCGATCGCAAGTCCCTGCAAACCACGTCAGACGTTCCCGTTGCCGGCAATGGTCATCGAGATGGCGATGGATGGGTTGAAGTGAAACTTTGCGGGCCCTCTTCACTATGGGCATCGGAGGTATTGCACATGCGTATACAGCGGCTCGGAGTTGTTTCCTGCGCGGCGTTGGTTGCCCTGGTGCTAACCGGTTGTGGCGGCGGCGGCAAGATGACCACGAGCGGCACGCCCGGCGACGAAAGTGAGATGTCGCTGTTGCAGAAATGGCAGCGCTTCGCGGACGGAAGCCCAACACTCTCCATGACGGGCGAAGAGATCGAAGAAGCTTGGACAGCGGTGGCCGAAAGAACGACCCGTTACGTCTCTTTGAGCCATAGGATCCCGGTTCCCTGCCTTCCTCCTGCTGACTGCGAGCCTCAGCCACCGGACGAGGTTATCGAAGTCGTTGCCGAACGAATCGAATACCTCGAACTACTCGAACGATTCGAAGGTGGCGTGGCTACGGACATCGAGGTCGTGTATGCCCCCGTGTTGGAACACAACGGTATTCCTGTCGCTGAGCTCAAATACCGATACACCTATGAAGACGAGCCAAGGAGATACCTCTCCGATGTGTTGAGCTACGGCGGGGGGCTGGGGGACACGACTTTTAGAGTTGACTTCGACCGCCGATGCGAAGTGGGTGCGGCCGGATGTTCGGGAGTCAGTCCGGATTTCATGGACGCTCTTATCAACCGCACGGTGACGGGCCGTTACTCTGAATCGACTCCGACGGGCGTGGGATCGGCCACCTGGACGGGCGTGATGGTCGGGATGCGGTCTCCGGTATACCCACACTACCCAGGCGACCCACACTACCCAGGCTACCCAGGCACAGACCTCATCAGGCCCTTGCCAACGCCGGTGGCGCAGCCCGATGCGTATGTTGGCGACGCACGGATCATGATCGACAATCTCGCGTGTCCCAATGTCGAAGTCGATGTTTCCTTCACCAACCTCCATAACGTGACCGAAGGCGCCAAGCACCGTGACATGACCTGGGAGAACCTTCGCGTCAAGGACGGCCTGTTCAGAAGCAGAAACATTATCCATAACGCTGACGATTACATTATCGGGATGTTCAGTGGTCCCCAGCATCAGGAAGTGGGCGGCAAATTCGGTAGGCACGGCATCGCGGGAGTCTTCGGAGCGAAACGCCAGTAGATCGGACATCGCCGGCCGCTGTGGACGCGGACGTGATCGAGCTGACCGACTGAAAGGCAACATGGGAGATGGAGGAGATGGAGCGGAGCAGCGGATGGGATACAGGCGAGCGATGAACCGGCGCAAGCTCGCCGGGAGCGGAGGCTCTCGCGCACGGTGCGCACACAGCGCTCGATGAAGGCTGAGGCGCCGTTGGAGTCGTGGACGTTTCCCGGGTCGATGGTGCACGGCGAGCACTTGGTCGGTCTGGGCCACGGTGCAAACAGGGGGTAGTAGCTGCGCGCGCCTTTCTTCTTCTTGTTGAACCCCACGGCCGTGCCCTCGGCATGACGCCCGGTGCTCAAGACCGAGCCGTCGAAGTCGAGGGTGACGTTCGCGAACCTTTCGGCCACGCGCTCCAGGACCACCGTTCTCGACACGGCGCGGACTTTGCCGACGCTGCGCGCGGCGGCACTCCTGAGCGGTGGCTCACGGTGGACCACGTCCGGCAATCGTTTCACCACTCATGTACGAATGAAGCTCAGTTCAATATCTTGACCTCTTGAGTCAAGATCCTGTTGGTCAAGGATTCTAGCCGCCGTAGTCGCGGTCCAGATCCCGGTAGACCGTGTGCACGTGATCCACCGGATTGCCGGCATCGGCGCCGCCCCGCGCGTCGTTCGCATACTCGATGACGACCGACGGCCCCTGGATGGCCCAGGAAACGTCGCTCCCGGCCGCAAGCGGGCCGCTCCAGGCGAACCGGGTTTCGCCGAGCCCGGCGAGAAACCGCCGCTTCTGCGCCCGCGCATGGTCCGGCGGCATGAGATCGAACCACTGCGAGGCCAGCGCGACGAGCGCCTCCTGCTGCGTCCCGTCCAGTTGTCCGCCGGGGATGCCGACAGGCTGCGGGACGACGCCGTCCCGGCCGGGCCCGATCCGCAGCGCGCCGCGCTTGTCGTCGATCACGGCCAGCGCGCGCTGCGCCGGCGTCAGGCTGCCGGCCAGATCGTGCGCGAGATCCGTCTCCGCGGCCAACGGGCGCAACTCCTTGCCCGCCACGGCGAACGCCTGCGGATAGGTGCCGATGAAGCTGGGCGACAGCGAATAGGCGTCGCCGTCGAGCGTGACGTTCAGCGCGACGTGATGCCCGTCCAACTGCACCGCCCATCGGGACGCCGCCGAGGGATCGCCGAAAACGGCGAAGCGGAAGGCTTCGATCCCCACCCCATCGTTCGGCTCGCCGTTGACGGTGGCGCGGAGATCGTCTCCCAGC
>JAPOQB010000756.1 GCA_026710965.1 Deltaproteobacteria bacterium
ACATCGCCGGTCGCTTCTACGGACCCGCTCACGAAGAGGTCGGAGGCGTGTTCACGTACCCCACGGCGTTGGGAGCGTTCGGCGGCCGGACAAAATAGCGGCCCCAGAATCGGGCTGCGGACGTTCGGAGCCAAGCGGCAGCCCGCTGAAAACGCAAGACCATTGAGGGTGCCCAAGACCGTATCTTCCAACGCGACCTCCATTGGAAGATCGCTAAGAAGGGGGCGATCCCAACCGGATTGTTCGGCATCCATCTGTACGTCTCGGGAAACACAGCGCATTCGCCGCTGATGGTCCACGCACGTTCAAGTTGGGGCACGCAACCAGCCCTACGTGCCGCTATGCGCGTGACAGCCCCTAGTCCGGCTTTCGTATTTCATCCGCCATTCTCGCCGTCTTCCACCGATTCGCAATTCTCCGCAACCGCGAAATTTGAGCAAGATGCAAGTCATTCTGATCTTGTTGGCGCTCACCATGGCGGGGTGCGCCGTTGGCGGCGGAGGCGAGCCTGCGGGATATGACGGTCGAGGCGAGCGAGCCAACGTCCGCACCCTGTCCAGCATGGTGGTCTTGCCGGTGCCGGCATAGCCCTGAACGCCGACTAGGCGGTCCCTGGACGACAGGAGGAGCTTCACCGCATCTCCTCTCTCCGGCTGTGAGTGGACCCCGGTGGAGATGAGCCTGGACCGCCCAGCTCCGCATGGGAGCGAGCCCATGCCCTGGCCCGAGCGCATCCGCGCGATGGTCTCGCGTTCCTCGCCCGGCGGCGGAGTCCCTCTCCTGGGCGATGGGCATCTTTCGGAGCGCCAGACGGTGTTCGCCCGCGCGGAGTCAACCGACCGGCGACACCAGCCGCCACTGCCCGCCGAGGGTACAGCATCCTACCGCGGCGGGGCCGGCGGTCGCTACCTGTACAAGTACGGGGACAACTGGGGTGATGCGAAGGGGAAGATTTCTTCCGAGGAGTTCGCGGCAACCGCAACGCTGAAGGCGGACTTCGCTGCCGGAACCATAAAGGCTGCCTGGGCTGCGATGGAGACATCCAAGTGCAACGCCTTCACCTTGCCAGCGCATTCAAGGCGTTCGAAAGAGAACCGGTCGCACTGCTGGCCCATCCCATGGACTATGAGCTGCGTTTCGCTCCGACAAGGTTCAATCCGGGCGGCACATTCGAAACCGACGAGGGCACAACGGTGACGCACCCCGAGCGTTCCATCGACCGAATCCACCGCGGATTTTGGGGCGGCGGTTTCTCGAACCGGCGGGACAACGCTGACAATCCGCGTTTGGTGAACGGCTTCGGAAACGTGTTATTCTCGGAGGCGGACGGCAGCGCTTCTTACTTCGCTACGATCTCCAACGCCCTGAGCGCGGACTTTCAGGCACCGAACCCCTAGATTTCATGCGGGCCCGGTGCCGAAGTTCTATCCCCATCCGATATGGGGAATCCATCACGACCCGACGAGGGTAGCACAAAGGTCTATCCCCGCACACGCGGGGAACTTCTAACTCCTAACACATTGAGTTTTCAAAGAACATGCTCCCGGCGCTGCCTTTGCCGAGAAACCGGACGAAGAAGGAGCATCCCGTAGCCATAGGCGCGATGGCGCCCGACTCCCCTCACCAACAGCGTGGAGAATCGTTCCGGGTTCCTTACCCTCAACACACCATGAAGGGTTGCGTCCGGCCCCTCGGTCGAACCTGACCCGCGCAACACGCGAGCGCGCTGGAATCGGGCGAGACGTGTAGCCTGACGGTCGAGCTCGGCAACCGGGGTCAACCGCTCCGCGAGCCAGTCAAGGTAGACAGATTCTCTCGTGTGGCCACTTCCCGCCATGCCCCCAGGATTGTCCGAGAATCGCCGCAACGCTTCAACAAGGAAGGCATCCACTTCGGTCCCCTTCCGAAACGGACCGTGTCCGAGATTGTCATTCAGCCTGCGGACGGGGCGCACGCGTAGGTCAAAACCGATTCGCTGGCCCTCTGTCCACGACGCCGGCATGGGCTTCCCAACCAGCTGCTCGATGTCTAGAACCCCCAGATGCTCCGGGAACGCATACATGCGGCCAGACCGTCGCAAGGTCTCCGCGTTGCTCCGACAGTAGCCGTAGAGGCTCCCTACCATGCCTCCGGGCGGGACCAGCAAACGAAACGGCCGAAACACGCCGGGGCCAAAGGCTTCGCTGACCAGGTGATGAAGCGCACGGCCCTCGTCGAACTCGACGTCGTGGCCCCGTTGGATCAGCCAACCGCGTTCGCCGGCGCAGTACGCCAGCTTGCCCATGGCTACGGGCACTCTGATCAGGAAAAGCGGCTCCACGGACCGGCCCCCGTGACGTACCCTTGAACGACGCGCCGCAACCCACCATGCAGCCCCGAGTGCCAGTTGCGCATGTCGGCAAGCTCGAACACGCCATCGACCGACGCGTCGGCCTCTGGGCCCTGGCCGACGGGCCACAGCGCACGGCACGGCCCTGGGCCCGAGAGCGAGCACAGCGCCGCATGGGCCGTGTCCCCATCCGTCCAGCCGTCCATCAGGCGGCAAGCGGGCAGACACGGCTTGCGCCCGATGAAAAGCGGACGTGCGGGCCGGTCGAGCGCATCGGCCAGGACCTCAAGCGTTGGTTCGGCGCGGGGACGGTCGAGCCGCAGCACCACGCGCACGACCGCATCAACCAGGAAGTCCCGCGCACGACGATGCGGCGCGTCATGGCTCGATCCCCTGCGTCCCTCGGGAACGCCGAAGGTCGTCCAGCCTTGGTCCGTCTTGGCGAGCTGAGCGTTCTGGCTGTCCGTGAGCACCCCCGTCGCGCGGGGGGCCCGTTCGTGCCGGGCGCCAAAGACGAGCCGATCTTGCAGAGCTTGATGTGCTGCGCGGTCAGACCAGGACAGTCCCAGCGCGTTGGCGAAAAGCCCGGTCAGCATCGAGGCGGCGGGAAATTCTCGCGTCGGCCCGACCTGGTCTATGGCCACGCCGCCGAAGGCCATCAGCGGCGCCTCCAGGCGAATCACGAGCCACCGATGGTTCACCTGAACGCTCCCGGCAGCGTCTTCGCCCAAGTCGCGAGGTCGGCCAGCGTTCCGTGCTCTGCCCTCGGAATATCGACCGGGACCAGCGTCATGACGTGCCGTTCCTCTCCGGTCCCGTAGGCATCATCGAGCAGATACAGATAACGGGCCATCGCATCCGCCGCGACCTGCGCGTCCGGCGCGCAGGCGGTCCGGTAGGCCTCCGCCAACGTGCGCGGTTGCCGGTCTCCGCTCTCCAGAAGCATCAGGGAAGCGCGACCGTAGGGCGCCGTGGACCCGAGCTTCGCGCCCGGCGAGACTTCCGCGATCAGGTAGACCAAGTTGTGAAGGACCGAGCCGGCCATGTCCGCCGCAGTGGCCATGTCGGCATCCGCGCCTAGGTTCTTTAGGAGCCCGGGAAGATCGACCACCACGTAACCGTAGAACAGACCTGATGTCAGCTCGGTTTCCTGAATCGTATCAGCTCCCGACGCGTCGTCGGAAAGGTCATCAACGGCGGTGAAGTAGTCGCTCTCCGCTTCTTCCCTGTGCACGGTGAACGCATGGGCGACGTGAACCGCGGCGGCGATGTTGGCATCAAAGTCGGATGTCACCATCCGCCCGAAAAGCGCGGCCGTCAGTCCGGCTGGAAGTGTTGCGGCGTTCCGCATCGCGCGGATGTTGTGGTGAAAGGTCTTCCGCCATGCCGCAACCGCCTTCTTGGCCGCGTCAGGCTTGCCTCCGGCCTCCCCTGCCATACGTTCGGCCTCCCGGGCCAGCCAGGCGATCTCCAGGGATCCAAACAGAAGCGTTTGGCGGTTTTGCCTCGTAGTCCCCTTCTCCCCGTAGACAGCCTGTTGAATCTCCGGCTCCAGCACCTTCAACACCTCATCGGGAAAGCGGCCACGCAACGGTTCCACCACCTTCTTGGTCACCAGCTCGCGCGAGCGAAACGCCGCTTCCGCACCGTCTATCCGGTCCAACGCATGGCGGTCGTCGGCGACGCGCCAGTGCCTCTTGAGACACTGCGATGAAATGCGCGTGCGCGAAACCCCGCCATACGGCAGCCGCTTGGCCTGCCCCGTATCGTCGCGATTCAATAGGACGCCCGTGTACTGGCTCAGGGTGTGGATCTGCAGAAAGCGTGGTTCGGTCATCCCCCCTCTCCTTCTTGAAGGCCTACGTTTTGCGCGCGGCCGCGTCTAGCCTGCGGTAGTAGGGTTCGGCCAGGAGTTGTGCAACGCTGCTACCGGGTTCCAGAAGCGTCCATGCAACATCGACCACGTTCACCCCGTGCTGGCGGGTGCGGGCGATCACGCGAACGATACGCTCCAGGAGATCCCTTCTCCGCTCCCCTCTCGCCGCAATAAGGTGTGCAAGCCATTGCTCGCTGATCACGGGACGGAGGCCGGTCGAATAGGGCCATGTCCGGTCACCACCATCGCAAAGCGCTTCTCCCAACCGGTGTTCAGCGCTGTGCAGAACCCCCCGCTGCGCCGGTTCGCCTCGTGCGGCCAGAATGGCGAGGATGCGAATGATGGCAGTCCATTCGTCGGGTCTGCGGCCGATGGTGTGGCGGTAGCGCGCCGCCAGTAGCCAGAAGACGGGGACCGGGGCCGGCGCTTCCATCCGGCGTAGTTCGGCCAGCTGCCCGGGCGAGAGTCCTTGAAGCACCTGGGCCGCTCCTGCCGCGGTTTCCTCCACTGGATGGTCAGGTTCCGGCACTTCCTTCCTTCGTCTCTCGTAGAGCAGCGGAAAGCGCTTCCGGACCCGTCCGTGAAAAGCGGTCCACGCCCGCGCTTCCCCCCTTGGCCGTTGTATCGTCGAACACCGTACGTTCTGCAGAGACTCGGCGAGCTCCGTACGAGCCGCGTCGAAAAGCACCTTCCGGAAGTCGTCTCCTTTCCTCTCGATGGCTTCCGGCTCGCTGGCGTTCTCGGCCTCGAGGCGTCTCCAAAGGTGGGAAAAGAACAACCTGTCGGCCACGCGGTCGAATCGCCGTCTCGCCGGCGCCGCAACAGTGTACTGTGCGGTTCTCAGGCCTTCCCAGGTCCCTCGCGCCGCGAATAGAGCCACGGCGTCGCGCAAGGCCCGGTCGAACACCTCGATCTCTTCCAACTGCAACTTCGAAATCTCTGCGGCCGTTGCGGACCGAAGAAGCGAAACCACGCAATTCGGAACCGGCACGGTGCGGCTCTTGAACCCGTCCGTCCTGCAATTCCCGCGGGCCAACGCCTCGGCCACGAGCACCATGTCGTCCGCGGGGTCGTCCGGTCCTGGCGTGGCCAGAAGGGGAACCCGCCATTCACCCCCGAACATGATCTCCACGAGCCTCTTGTATCCGAAGTCGCCCGCGCTCAGGGTCAGGCTTTTCCCGCTCGCCACATGTACCGGCGCCCAGGGATCGCCGACGTTGCCGTGGTACGCCTTGGCGTCGACGCGCGTCGCCTTGGAGCTTGCCCGGATCGCCGACAGGACACTCGCGTTGTCGACAAGCCGCACTCGCCGGCAGACCTCGATGAACCAGGGGTCGATCTCGTACGGATGCAATTGCTCGCCCTCGGGCCAGTCAAGACACCAGAGCAGCGCCGGCTCCTCGCCTCGCCGGCCGCCGTCGCGGTCCGCCAAAAGACGCCGGACGTCCCGGGACCACCACTCGCTTGGATTCGGCCCATAACTCTTGGCGCTGCCGGCAGGCGCCAGCGCCAGCATCGACCGACTCGAGAACCCTCCGTTCATCCGGGCGATTCCGTAGGTTCGGTTCCCGTCGTAGCCAGCGGTCGTCTGCAACGACACGAGGGCGAACAGCCAGTCGTCGATCTCCGCGCCACGGGCCACCGCTCGCTTGAGGTCGTGGTTTCGCGCGGTGATGAGCACGTCCAGCTCGTCCGGAGTTTCTGCCGGCCACCACCGCAGCCTGTCGTGAACTGGCGGCTGGAGGAAAGCGGGTTTGGTCCGATCCTCGACCACCATGCGCCAGGGCTCGTCGCCGGCATGATCGGGGGTCAGCCCACGCAACAAGTCAGTCCACACCGAAGCGTCCTCGGGCAACTCCGTCCGTCCCGCCTTCCACAGCGCCAGGGCGCCGAGCTGGACCAGAAACATGTGCCACGCAGGACGTTGATGGGGCCTCAGCGCCGGAAACTGCGCTACTTCCAATCGCTTCATGGCTGCGAGCAGCGCAGGAAGGGACAGGCGTTGGGACACCGATACCGAAACAACCGGGTCGGTCAGAACATTCATTACGCCGCCGCCTCGACGTGGCCAAGCCTTTCGAGGCCTGCTGGTGATTACCTGAATTCCCGGGTTCCAACCGCGAACACGAAGCCGTCCGAGAAAGCCTGCGTCTCCAAGCCTCGTACGTCGCGGCCCGCGACCCGCGCGGACAACGCGAGGCGTGCAATTCCGCGTCCGAAGGGTCCGAACGACGGCGCTTTCAGGTTACACACTACCCCTGCCACGCCCGACCGCGTCGTGATGCGCGCCTCAGAGTTCGGAAACAGTGAGCCGTCTTGTCGGTCACGGTCAAAACTGCTGAGGCTTCCCAGGACCGCGCTCGGCCGCCCCGGCGCCGTCGAGCTTCCGGTTGTAGTCCTTCCACGCCTTCCCCTTCTCCTCCAACAGCGCCGCGATCACTCGGGATGGGTTGCGCCCTCGAGCTAACGCCGGGTCGTTTCGGGAATGCACCGGAGCGGTTCCCTTTGAATCAGCCGCAGCGCCAGCTCCAGCTCCACAACCGCCAAGTCGCAGTTGATTCGCTGGAAGTCCCCGTTCCGGTCGATCCAGTCGCCCAAGCCGTTCTCGAAGTCGCGTGCAGCCAGCCAGTCCGATCCACCTCGGGTGCAACAACGACGGTCCTCGCCGTCTGGAAACCGCCCGACAGGCCAGCGCGTGCCGATGCAGCCGTCCGACCCGTGGCGACAGCACGTCCGTGGGACAAAGAGCAATCACGCAGTCGGCGTGGATGTCAAAGACTGTTCCAAGGTCTGCGCTCCGATCGCCGCAACGCCTTTCGGGACCCGGTTGGGATCCGGCCTCAGGATGTCTCCACGGCTTAATCCAGCCTTCGCCGGTCATCGGCGGCAAACCGGCCGTGGTGGACTGCAGGGCCGTCAGCCATCTCTATCTAGGATTGGGGCCCCCGGCGCCGACTTCGAGAGCGCCTACCGCGTCTCCACCTCGGCTGTCACCGTGCTGCGCACAACGGGCACTCGACCACCCGCTCCGAGGCCTCGAATGGCCGTTTGCCGCCCGCTGCAGCGCCATGTCATCCAACGTCACCTGCACGGTCTAGCCCGGTTCGCCGCCACTGGCACCATGTGGTCGCTCATCCACACTGCAGTGTTGGGGCGGCCACCGCCAAGTGAGGTTTTCAACCGATGGATCAGCACATCCGTCACGCATGCGTCGGACCCGTGGACCTGATTCAATCACCCCGGAGCCTGCGGCTCAGCCAACCTTGGCGATGGGCATGCTTGACCTTCATGCCGGAGAGTGTTGTTCCACGGTACCGGTGCCATGGTTGCTGCAAAGAATCGCGGGCTTTGTTTTGGCGCTCCATCGGGCCGGCACGGTCCCTCCATCCCTTCTATTGTCGAAGCCCGCGCACGGTCACGTGTGCGCGGGCGCGTCCTAGTATTCGGGTTGTGGTGGAAGCTTCGCTTCTCTACTTCCGGGCACGATCTTTTCTCGTTTCTGTGGCCGCAACTTCTTTTGGGAGTTATCCTTCAGTCTGTGCCCTTCGCGAATCGCGTTCAACAGCTTTCCGCTCAACCGGCTCACGACGGTGCGGCTCTGATGTTCGAAGGCCTGTAGCGGGGTGTAGAACAAGACCTCGTTGGCGTGCAGCATGACGGGCAGTGCATGGCCGTTTGGATGTTGGACAAAGTGGAAGAGCTCGTGACGGAGCAATACCGCACACCCAGGAGCCCCTGCCGGCACCAGCGAGAACGCGACCTCAATGATCTGAACTACGAAAGGGGTGGAATCATCCGTACCCTGATAGCCAGCCTTGAGCAGCATGGCCTGGACCTCTTCCTTCAACGTCGGGGACAACACACACCGGTCATTCTTGCCGGTGAAGAACGTCCGAACCTTCACGCAGTCGGAGCCCTTGACCGGCCTAGGTCTGCAAGCCTCCGCAACGCCGATTCCACGGCCGGCCGGCATGGCAACCGCCGCGGTGGAAACCGCCAGCGACAAGGAAACCGTCAGAACCACGATGCGTCGCACCGAAGGAAGCAGCCCGCGCCCGGGGCGACCAGAAACGCGTGTCCCCCGACGCATGGCCCCACTCCCGGTATCGGCCAACTTCAGAACTGTCGCACGAAGCGGAGTTCCCCGCCCGTGCGCTTGTAGTCGTACAACTGGGCGTTGGTCTTGCGGACCTCGTGAATCAACGACACTTCCGGGCTGAAGCCAAGGAACGTGAGGGCGCGGTTGTGGACCGAGATCCGCAGATTGTAGGTCCGGTCTTCGCGGTCTTCGTCTGCTGGCGTGTTCGGAAACCAG
>JAPOQB010000923.1 GCA_026710965.1 Deltaproteobacteria bacterium
AGGCCCTTTTTGTTCTTGCAATGCCGGGGAAAAACCATTAGAAGGTTCCCTTTCTTGCCACCATTTCAGAAGCTCAGCGGGCCCCAATACTTGCCGTCGCGGACAACACACGCAACGACGAGTGCGGTTTGGTGTGGCTGGAATCACGGTCAAGACGACGAAAGGTTGTCCACAACTGTTGACAAGTTTGTTGATAAGTTAACACCGACATAGACGTTCAGACGAGGCAAGAAAAGACAATGAAACCGGTTCCCCGAGAGATACAGGATCGCCTCAAGGAAAGGGTCGGCTTACACAATTTCGAGACATGGATCAAACCTTTACAAATCACCGAACTCCAGGATGGCGCGGTCACCATCGAGGTCCCCAGCACCCTGTTTCGCGACTGGCTTAACGACAACTATCTCGATACCATCCAGGATGAGTTTTCACGCCATTACGATACGCTTGTCGACATCACGATATCGGTCAACCCGGCCACCCGGAGCGATGACAAGCAGGCCCGTCCCACACGGAAGCCGCAACAACCCGAACCCTCGACCCTGATCCCGCGTTATACCTTCGGGAACTTCGTGGTCGGCGCCAGCAACCAGTTCGCCCACGCCGCCTGTCTGGCGGTGGCGAACCGGCCCGCGGACCACTACAACCCGCTGTTCATCTACGGCGGCGTGGGGCTGGGCAAGACCCACCTGGTGAATGCGGTCGGACACCGCCTGCTGCAGCGGAACCCGGGCCAGAAGGTCATCTACACGACCTTCGAGTCGTTCATGAACCAACTCATCGGGTCGCTGCGACGCGACCGCATGAACGAGTTCAAGAACCACTACCGCAGCATCGACGTGCTGATCCTGGACGACATCCAGTTCATCGCCGGCAAGGAACGGACCCAGGAGGAGTTCTTCCACACGTTCAATTCGCTGTACGAGAGCCACAAGCAGATCATCATCACCTCCGACCGGTTTCCCAAGGAGATTCCAAACCTGGAGGATCGGCTGCGCAACCGTTTCGAGTGGGGCCTCACCGCGGACATCCAACCGCCGGATATCGAGACCCGCATCGCCATACTCTCCAAGAAAGCCGAGGCGGAGGAGATCGACCTGCCGCAAGACGTGGCGAATTTCCTCGCCACCAACATCTGGTCGAACGTCCGGGAGCTGGAAGGCTCGCTCACCCGCCTGGGCGCCTTCGCGTCCCTGACCAAGGTGGAGATCACCACCGATCTGGCCAAGGAGGTACTCCGCCACACCCTCAAGGACAACGAGAAGCAGGTCACCGTGCGGAACATCCAAAAGGCCATCTGCGAACACTTCGACGTCAAGATCAGCGACCTCAAGTCCAAGCGCCGCACCAAGAATCTCGCCCTCGCGCGCCAGATGGCCATGTACCTCTGCCGCAAATACACCGGCACCTCGTTCCCCGCCATCGGCGCGGAGTTCGGCGGCAGAGACCACTCCACGGTCATTCACGCATCCAAGAGCATCGAGAAGAAGACCGTCACCGACCCCAGCGTCAAGGCCACCGTGGATCGCCTGGTGCGCCAACTCAAGAACTGACAAGAACCGGGTGGAAACGCTGTGGAGAAGCCGGCGCAGCCTGTTGAAATCTTGGCACTCTGCCGGCACCGCAAGCCCGCTTCCGTGAAGAACGCGCGTTGCCGCGATTTTTTTTCCACTCCAAAGATGGTTAAATACCGGCAGGTTTCGGGGTCTATCCCGATATCCACAAGCCTTACTACTACTCTTGTCTTAATATATTAATCTGAAGAGATAAGAGGGGCAGGTGATCCGGGAGGACAAATGGAGATCAGAGCCAGACGTGAAGACTTCCTGAGCGCGTTGTCTCGGACCCAGGGCACGGTGGAACGGCGCAACACCATGCCGATCCTGGCCAACGTGCTGATCGAGACCCATACCAACCGGATCCGGGTCACCGCGACCGATCTCGAGGTGGGGGTCCGGGCCAGCCTCAACGGCGAAATCGTCACTTCGGGGCGGGTCACCGTGGATGCCAGGAAGCTCTATGAGATCGTGCGTGAGCTGTCCGAGGAAATGATTGAATTGCAGCGCCTGGAGAACGACCGGGTCGAGATCCGTAGCGGCAAGTCCGTATTCAAGATGGTCGGCCTCGACGCACAGGAGTTCCCGGTGTTTGCCCAGAGCGCCGAGGGTGACCGCAAGGAGTGTCCGGCGCAGGTTCTGAAGGAGATGATCGACAAGACGATCTTCTCCGTATCTACCGATGAGACCCGGTCCAATCTGAACGGCGCGCTGCTGCACGAGTCGGGCGACAACACCGTGCGGATGGTCACCACCGACGGTCACCGGCTGTCGCTTGTGCAGCGGGAGATCGGACCGCTGGGAATCCAGAAGGGCGTGATCATCCCGCGCAAGGGTCTGGGGGAGATCCGCCGGCTGCTGGAAGACTCCGGGGAAGCTACCGTGTCCCTGGGGTTGACCGAAAATATGGTGTTCGTGTGGTACGGGGACGTGGAAATGTCCATCCGGCTCATCGACGGCGAGTTTCCCGACTACGACAAGGTCATCCCGAGCGACCACACCAGCGAGGCCAACGTCGCGCAAAGCAACCTGTTCCGCGCGTTGCGGCGCGTTTCGCTGTTGTCCAGCGACCGTTACCGGGGTGTCAGGGTGGAGTTGAAGGGTGGCGGCATGTTCATCTCGGCCAACAATCCCGACCTCGGCGAGGCGGCGGAAGAACTGGATGTCGACTACCAGGGCGCACGGCTCTCCATCGGCTACAATGCGCAGTATTTGCTGGACATTCTCGGCGTCCTGGAGCACGACGACAAGGTCACCCTGGCGGTGAAGGACGACCAGAGTCCTACCGTGTTGAAGCGTAACGGCGACGAAAGCCTGCTGTACGTCGTGATGCCGATGCGGATCTGATGGCGGAACAATCCCACCACGACAGAAGCCTCGACACCGTAGCCTGCTTTGTCGTCACGGTGAGCGATACCCGCGACGAAACCACCGACCGAAGCGGCACCGCCATCAAGCGGCTGCTTGAGGAAGGCGGGCACACGGTGGCGGGCTACGAGATCGTCAAGGACGAACCGGAAGACATCCGCGCCTTGATCGACAGGGCGTTGGCGGCCCCGGGCGTGGACGTGGTGCTGCTGAACGGCGGCACCGGGATCGCGCCGAGGGACGGCACCTACGAGGTGGTCAGCGGCGTGCTCGACAAGCGCATTGACGGGTTCGGCGAGTTGTTTCGTGTGCTCAGCTACGAGGACATCGGCGCGGCGGCCATGTTGAGCCGCGCCATCGCCGGCACCGCGGGCTCCCGCGTGGTGGTCTCGATGCCGGGGTCCAGCGGGGCCGTGGAACTGGCCATGAAGCGCCTGCTGCTGCCTCAGTTGGGCCACATGGTGGCCCAGGCCCGCGGACTATGAAGGTCCGGGTGAAGCTCTTCGCGATGCTGAGGGAACGGGCGGGGACCGGCAACGCCGTCCATGAGCTTCCCGAGGGCAGCACCGTGAACGACCTCTGGGACGCGGTCCGGCGTGAGCACGCGGGACTCTCGGGTGTCGAGTTGAAGCTCCTCTACGCCGTCAACAGCGAATACGTTGCGCTGGAACACCGGCTGGCCGACGGCGACGAGGTCGCCTTCATACCACCGGTGAGCGGAGGGTGAACGTGTACCGGCTTACGGACAAACCCATCGATCTGAACGAACTGGTGACCTACGTCGGCGACCCCGGCGCGGGCGCGGTCTCGACCTTTATCGGAACCACCCGTGACAACAACGAAGGCCGTTCCATCCTGTCACTGGACTACGAGGCCTACCCGGGCATGGCCGAGCAGGAGATGGCCCGCCTCGGGGAAGAGGCCGCAGAGAAATGGGAGATCACCCGCGTGGCCATGGTCCACCGCATCGGCACCGTGCCCATCGGCGAGGCCAGCGTGATCATCGCGGTGTCGGCGCCGCACCGTGACGACGCCTTCAAGGCCTGCCGCTACGCCATCGACGAGCTCAAGAAGCGCGTGCCCATCTGGAAGAAGGAGATCTATCGGGGCGGGGAGATCTGGATCGGCAGTCAGACCGGGGAGCGGTTCGCGGACCGCGCCGAGGCCTTGGCGCGCAGCCACAATCGGTAGGGCGGCCGGGTAGGGCGACCGCGGGGAGCCCCTACTCGACCCGGAGGATGGCGGCGGGCGGCAGTTCTTCCAGCAGGCTGGCCACCGCCTGGTCGAGATATTCGCCGCTCTTGGACTCCACCGTTACCTTGACCTTGTAGTCCGGATGGTCGAGCACCGGATAGGAACCCAGCAGGATCTCGGGAAACCGTTCCAGCAGGTCGTTCAGGGTGCCGGCGATGACGCCCTCGCCGTCCTTGATGTAGATGTTCCTGAGGTGGTAGGGCTCCTCGCGGAAACGTTCCTTGATGGCGTTGAAACGGTCCTGCAGGATGCGCGGCACGCCGGCGAAGATGTAGACGTTCTTCATCCGCACCACCGGAGCGAACAGGGCCCCGGCGCCCAGCAGTTCGGCCCCTTCCGGCACCATGGCCATGCGCAGCCGCGCCGGGTTGATGTCGTCACCGTAGCGCTGGGAGAGCCGGCGTTCCAGCCCCGGGTCGATCACCGCCTTGACCCCGAAACCCAGCGCGATGCCCTCGATGGTGACGTCGTCATGGGTCGGGCCGACCCCGCCGGTGGTGAAAACGAGATCCCAACTGGCGGAGAAGCGCGCGGCCGTGCGCCCGATGAGCTCCCGCTCGTCCGGGATCACCGTGACGCGCTGCACGTCGACGCCGAGGAGCCGCAGCTCGCGGCACAGGAAGGTGGAATTGATGTCCTGGGTCTTCCCCGAAAGGACCTCGTTGCCGATGATGATGATACCCGCGGTCTTGGACATGTCAGCGCTTCATACTAAGCCATGAGGCGGCAAAGCGAAAGCACCGGGGAACCGTTGGAGGTTTGGTGAAATGAGAGAGACCGAGCAATACCTGATCGATGTGGCCTATCCGTACTGGGAGGCCGAGGCGGAGATCGCCAGGCGGTTTTTCCGGGCCAAGCCCACGGGGGAGCAGCATGTCTACTGGCTCAAGGCCCAGCTCTGGAAGGAGCTGCACCCGGTGGACGGTTATTTCAGCGGACTTCACCGGGAGTTGGCGAACCTGGTGGAGATGTTCCCCGAGGTGGACCGCACCGTGGACCGGCATCACTATCACGGGCTCATGGAACAGATGGTGCAGGAGTTCAACCACTACGTGCTCCAGGCCGACATCCTGGAATACCTGCTGGGCCGCAAGATCGGCGCCGAAGACACCAACCAGTTGCCGCAGGAAAAGGCCCTGGGGGAGCTGCGCCGGAGCCTGGTGGCCGGCTCGCCGGTGCAGAAGGCGGCGGTGCTGGTGACGGAAGGCGGCGGCGCGAGACTGTTCCGCGAGGGCCGCAAGCTCAAGGGCAGCGTCCTGGAGAGGAAGATCGCCGCGGCCATGGAGGTGATCTACCAGGATGAGAAGAACCACTACCGGGTGGCGGCCCAGGAAGCCGCCGCGGCCGTGGCCAACAAACGCGACCTGAAGGCCATGAAGCGGGCCATCGAGCGCGTCAGCCTCCAGCGCGTGCACATGAGAAACGAGATGTTCCAGTATCCGCTCTCGGCCGAGGCCGTGAAGCGCTGCGTGGCCAGGTTCCACCGGCCGGTGTGATGGGCGTCATTCGAAGGGCGCCAACTAGGGCCTTCCCAAGTGATGGGAGCGGGGGCCGGCGCAGACGCCGCGGCGCGATGAGTGGATGAACTCGAGAAGCTCGGCGATGTCCCCGGAGGGATCGTCAAGGCTGGCCTCGAGTTCTTTTACGGCGGCACCGAGGTTGCGCCGCTTGCGGAAGAGAATCTGAAAGGCGTTCTTCAGGGCGCGGATCCGGACTGGATCGAAGCCGGCCCGGCGCAATCCCACGACGTTCAACCCGCGCACGGTATGCTGCCAGTCGATGATGGAGAACGGC
>JAPOQB010000621.1 GCA_026710965.1 Deltaproteobacteria bacterium
CTCGTCGCCGCCGTCGGACGCCGCTCCGGGTTCCGGCTCGGACGCGGGCCCGCCGTACCCCGCCGGCACGGACACCGCAGGGCCGGGGCGTTCTTCCTCATCCTCGCCCGCGCCAGGCGCCTGCGCGGCGGCATCCACGGGCCGCGAACCTTCCCGCCGCCAGGGGGAGTCCAGCGCGGGATCCGCCGGCGCCCCTTCTTCGGCGGCAGGCCCCCCCGCCCGCTCCTCGGGCACGGCGGCGGCCCCCGCCTCGTCCGGCGGCTCGTCGCCGCCGCCGTCGGACGCCGCTCCGGGTTCCGGCTCGGACGCGGGCCCGCCGTACCCCGCCGGCACGGACACCGCAAGGCCGGGGCGTTCTTCCTCATCCTCGCCCGCGCCAGGCGCCTGCGCGGCGGCATCCACGGGCCGCGCACCTTCCCGCCACCAGGGGGAGTCCAGGGCGGGATCCGCCTGCGCGCCTTCCCCGGCGGCAGGCCCCCCCGCCGGCTCCTCCGACATGATGGCCAGCACGGCCTCGTCCGGCGGCTCGTCGTCGCCGGACGAGGCCGCTCCGGGTTCCGGCTCGGACGCGGCGGCGCCGTACGTCAGCCCCCTGTACATGTATCCCCCCGGTCTGCTCTTGTGGGGCTCCGGGGTTGCCTGCCGCGCACCCCCCGCGTCACGGGGCTTGTCGTCGTCGGCCTCATCGTGCGTCGAACCGCCTTCCCACCAAGGCTGATCCACAAGCTCGGATACCCCGCCCGGTTCCGTCTCCCCGCGGTTCGCGCCATCCGGCGCGAAGGCTTCTTCGGGCGAATCGATTCCGGCCCGTCGTTGGTCATATCCCATCCGTTGGCGTTCCATGGAGCACCTCCGAGTTCCGGCGAAGACGCGTCTAGACGCAACTCGCACGCGCAGCAGAGCCTCGGCGCGAAGGCCCGCGATCAAGACAACGCAAGCAGGGCCGGTCAAGCTGGGTTCGCGCGGCGCGACACGGCACACCGTCCGCTTCGAAAAGCTCCCGGCGTGAAACGCACCATGGCGGATCGTCCGGGGACGCCCGCCGGCGGAATGGCCAGCCCCTTTCCCCTGAATATTATACACATCATGAGTGTGTTTACCGTAAATAATTGGAACTGAATGGTATTCTTATCGCGTGCTGGTGGTGAGTCCGCGGGAGGTGCTTCAAGCTTGACCGCGCGTCGGGGATGCGTTACCGCAACCCGGATTCAGAGAACTTCCGCGCCCATTCCCACCAACGCTTGAGGCAGCGCCTAGCCACCCCATCGGGCAGTCCGTTGGCCGCCGGGCTGGTCAGCGCCCGGAGCTGCAGTTCGCCCTCGGTGAGAACGGGGCGCTCGTCGAGATGGCCGCATTCGATCAGATGACGCCTGAGCCTCTGGGCGCTGCTTCTCCGGAAACTCCGAAGACGCGGTTCCCTGTTCTCCTCGAGCGCCGCGACAAGCCGCTTCGCATCGCCATCGACTTCCCGTGCAAGGGACACCACGTCTTCGAGGAACCGCTCGGCGAGGGCGCCGCTCTCTTCGAGGGCGCCCCGGTCCACGGTCCGGCCCCTTCCCTGTTTCCACAACCCGCAAAAGACCTCGAGCAGGTCCAGCCGCAACGACGTTTCCGGCGGAGCCGCCGAACGCGAGCCGAGCCTCTGGGCGAGCGGGGTGCCCGAAACCGTCTTCCACTGCCCCGCCCGCTCGATTCCGTTCGACAGAAGGTCGTGCAACAGGTCCAGATCGTCCCACAGGACGTAGAAGAAATGCTGCTCCGCATGGCCAAGGGCCGGCCGGAACGCCGGCACGTCGATGGCCGCCCCATATTCCTCGGGAGACCGCCCGTCGGGCGCCGGAACCGTCGGCCCCGGATCAATGCTCAGCGCGCGGGACCCGCCCACGCTGTCCACGCTCGTTCGTATCCGGCCCAGGTCGATGGCGGCGGCGATGTCGCAGCCCTCCTTCCCGAGCGCATCGCGAATCCGGTCGACATCGAGCGGGTCGCTGGTGAAGTAGAAGATCTGGCGGTCCTGTTCTCTTCCGACCCGCCCGACGCATCGCACGATGGCTTCGAATCGCCTGGGATCGGTCTGGTCGAGCGCTTCGTCGAGAAACAGCGGCAGCACCATGCCCTGCTCCACCTGCTCGGCGAATGCGATTCGCGCCGCCAGCAGCAACTGGGCTCGCGTCCCGTCCGAGAGCTCATCGAGTTCCCGTGGCTCTCCGCTTCGCAACTCAACGGCAACAAGACGGGGCGTCCCTTCGTCCTTGCCGAGGCGAAGTTCGTAGTTGTGATAGGTGAACCCGGAAAAAAGCTCGCGGGCGCGTTCGAAGACCCGGGGCATTCGGCTCTGCTCGTACTCCCTTTTCACGGCGTCTATGAGGTATCTCCCCGCCTTGGCGTGAAGCGCCTCGTCGCGGAGCTCCCGCAACCTGGCGCGGGCTTCCTCGCGAACGGCGATGAGGCCCTGCATGGCGCCGCTCCTCCTGGCCTCGTCGATCCGGGCGGCGATCCCGGCGATCTCGCCTCTCAGTGCGGCCGCCCTCGTCGCAAGGCTCGTCAGACTGTCCTTGAGCGGAGCCAGCGACAGAGCGTCGCATTCGGCCAATTCGGGTTCGCCGGCTTTCCCGAGTTCCGCGCAGTCGAGACCGATCTGGCCCTCGAGGCTTGTCTTTTCGCTGTGCAGTTCGCGGTAGCGCTGCAATGAGCCGAGCAGCAGAACGAGGCCGCTCAGGTCGCCTTCCTCCAGCGCCGCCTCCGAGTAGATCGTCCTGACGGAACCGGCGGCCCCTTCGCGGGCCGCGGAATTCTCCTCGAGCTGGCCCGTTGCCGCGCGTTCGTCCGAGAGCGCCCGCACCAGCAGCGAGTTTCTGTCCGCGAGATTGTTGAGACGCGCCCGGGCCGTTGCGGCGCTTGTCGGCCGCGGTTCGCCGTAATGTTCCAGGACACCGGCCAGCTCCGCCAGAAGGGCGGCCTGGCGCTCTTCGAGGCCGCCCACCTTGCCCGCGGCGGCCTCGTCGTCGCCGCGGGCCATGCGGAGTTGATCGAGCGCCCGCGCGTAATCCACCAGCTCCGCATCCTGCGGAAGCGCATCCAGGCCAAGCCTGCCCTGAAGCTCCTGCCTGCGCGCATCGAGGGCGCGCCGCTGTTCCGCCAGGCCCTCCAGCCCGCTCTCCAGCGCCTGCTGCTCCACGGCGCGGTCGCGGGCCCGCTGCAAGGAGGCCAGGAGATCTCCGGTCTCGCCTTCCAGACCGCGCAGCCGTGATTCCACCGACGGAATTTCCCATGCGTCAGGCTCTTCAAGACCCAGCCTTTCGAATGCGGCCCTTGCTTCGTTCCGCGCGGCTCTTGCGGTGCTTCGATTGCCCAGGACCAGCACCGGCAGGGCGACCGCCACGCCCGCGACCGCAAGCTGGATCAGCGACGGATCGACGAGCACCGCCAGCGCGACGCTTGCCGAAAGCATGGCGAGGGCCGACAGGAGCCAGGCCCACCGTGCCCGTGCCCTGATCGCCGGGTTGTCCGGCTCGGACACGCGCAGCCACGAACGCAGAGCCTCCGTCGCCTCCCGGAGCGCGTCGGCATCCCGCTGTCCGCCGCTCGGCGCGTCGACGTATTCGAGCAGGTTCAGCCTTTCCCGGCCGGTGCCCACCCGGATCTCATGCGCCTGGCTTGACCGAAGGAACTCGAACAGCTCGCTCTGGTCGGGCAAGGTCAGCGCCGCGTTGTCGACGCCGCCCCTCCCGATCGCGTACGATGCCGCGGCGAGTCTGCTTCGGGTGACGTCGCGTTCGCTCCTTGCCGCCGCGAGCGCCACCTCGATGCGTTCCAGCTCGTCCGCGTTTTCGCGCCAGGCCGCGAGATCGGCCTGCTCCAGGGGGCTGGCGAGCCTGGACTTCCGCCGCTCCTCGCGCGCCTCGGCCAACTCCCGTTCCAGGGAACGAGCCCGTTCGGCGAACCTGTCCACCTGAGCCTGCTGGCGCTCGACCTCATCCACCTCCCTGCCGGTCAGGTTCGCCAAGGCGCCGGGCAAGGCCGTGATTCTCTCCACGATGCCGGCAAGTTCCTCCCGGCGGCGCGCAAGTCCCATGGCGCGTTCAACAAGAGCGAGCCGGCGGGTGGCGGTTTCCGCGTCACGGAGCTGCGCCTTCAGCTCTCCAAGCTCGTCCGCGCGCCGCTGCAGCTCGGTGCGCCTGCGGACCACCTCCTGGACGTCTTCCGCCGCCTTGTTGAAGTCGCTCCGTTCGCGGCGGCCGCGCTCGGTGGTCACGGGAGCGAAAAGGTCCGAGGCGATCTCGTCGAGGTCGAATCCGCCGGACATCTGCCGCCGTATCTCCGAGGCGATGTCGGCGGTGCCGTCCCGCGACGGATCGATCAGGGAGCGGAGGTTCAGGAAGAAACAGCGGGAGTTGTGGGGCGGCGGCAAATTGGGAGAAACGTTCTGTCCGTCGCCCCGTTGCCAGCGGACGCGGGCCCCTTCGCGCTCGCCCCGCCACGTTTCTCCGTCCAGCTCGAACTCGCCGGAAACCGAAGTCGACCGCGCGGGACCGCGGTCCTCCCAGTACAGCCCCTCCACCGCGCGGCAGATGCTCGACTTGCCGATGCCGTTGGGACCGAAGACGATGTGGAAGCCCGCTCCCGCCGCTTCGATCTCGAAAGGCCGGTTGATTCCCGGGAGCCGGTCCACCGCAAGCCGCAGGAGTTTCACGAGCGATCGCCTTCCTCGCCGCCCGCGAGCATGGCGCTCAGCGCCGCCTTCCCCGAACGCAGGAGAAGATCGCGGAGGGCTTGGTCCGACAGGGGGGCCCGGGCGTTGCGATGATCCTGGACCGGCAGCCAGACCGCTTCCCCGGCGGTTTCGCTCAACGCCGCGCGCGCCTCTTCCAGCAGCTCCCTCGACCGGGCATCGTCGTGCATGAGCATCAGCAGCCGTTGCGCCATCAGGGCCGCCGGGTCGTCCCCCGACGCGAGCTCCGCGAGGTCCAGGGGCGGATCCATGGAGTCAACGATGTTGCTGAAGAAGACGGCCGCGCCATCGACGATCCGCCCCATGGAGCGCCATTCGCCGCCGGCGATCCACCGCCGGATTCCGTCGTAGCCGGCGCTTGTCCCGGTGAGCCGCACACGCAGGCCGAGGGCCCGGGGAACGATGGCCTGTTCGCCGAGCCGGCGGGCGACTCTCTCGGCTTCGCTCAACAGTCTGTCAGGCAAGTCCTCGACGTGATCGAGCCCTTCCGCCGACACCGCCACCTGCTCCCATCGGAGCGGCGCAAGGGGAATCTGCCTGAGGTCCAACCCTCCGTCGTTGGCTACCCTAAGGAGCCAGGGGCCATGTGCGCCCGTTTCCGACGGGTCGAGCCCGACGAGTGAACCGAGATAGCCGCAGGGCCGGGTTTCCGTTGTCGTGGCCGACCGCTCGAGCGAAGGCTGGTGGACGTGGCCCAGGAGCCATGCGTCGTAGCCGGTATCCTCGATCTCGGCCCGTCGGACGGGCGCGTAGCGTCCGCCGGGAGCGTCCAGGTCCGCGTGAAGCAGACCGATCCTGGGAACGGGAGGCGACGGCATCTCAAGGGGTTCCCTGAGCAGTTCCGCCACAGGACTCTGGCGCACGGACCTGTCGTCGAACGACCAGCCGACCACCTGGGCAACCGGAGACCGGTCCTTCGATATCGTTCTCGCCTCCCACCGGCCGCCGGCGCCCAGCAGGGTGAACCCGTCGATCACGGCCGCGAGCCGCGGCAACGCTTCGACATCATGGTTGCCGGCAACGGCGATGACCTCGATTCCGGCCTCCAGCAGCTGCCGGACGCCTTCTTCGAGCGGCAGCATGGCCTCGAATCCGGCGTTGACGCTCTCGACCACATCGCCGGCGAACAGGACGGCGTCAACGCGCTGTTGGATGGCGAAATCAACAGATCGCCGGAGCGCCGCAGCCGGCGTGAGTTCTCCGGGATCCACTCCCCACGAGGAAATGCCGCGGGGCACGCCCGAGCAGGGTGCGCCGAGGTGAACGTCACCGATCGCCAGAATGGACGCGCCTTCGTTCAAATCGCTGACCTGATGAGCCCGGGCGGCCGCATGCAGAGCTCGATAGCCCCGGCCACGGACGCACTGCGCACGAACCCGCCGGGGTTCCTTCCAGGACCTCTACCCGGCCGGCATCGAGGCGGTTCCCCCAACCGGGAGGGAATCGGTCGCCGCACCCGTCGCGATCCTCGCCCCCCAACCACGCCTTCACGACCCGGACCGCGGACTGCGTTCCTGGAACAAGGCGTCCGGGATGCCGAACTCCGGATAGCCGTCGTTTCCATGTTCCGTCGCGTCCAGCCCCGCGACCTCCGCTTCCGGCGACACGCGCAGGCCGACCACGCTCTTGATGACGTTGAACAACAGCAAACCGCATGTCATGCAGAACGCGAAAACAGATATCACTCCCACCACCTGGGCCCAGAGCAGGTGGATGCCGCCGCCGTAGAACAGCCCCGACTCCGCGTGAAACAGTCCCAACAGCACCGTCCCCAACGAGCCCGACACGCCATGGACGGATATGGCGCCCACCGGATCATCGATCTGCATCCAATCGAACCCAAGCACGGAAAGGACCACGACGACTCCCGGCACGAAGCCGAAGAACAGAATGGCGGCCCAAGGCTCCACGAAGGCGCAAGCGCCGGTTATCGCCACGAGCCCGGCGAGTGCGCCGTTCAAGGTCATCGTGAGGTCGGGCTTGGAGAACAGCACCCACGCCGTCACCGTGGCGCCGGCGGCGCTCGCGGCAGCCGCAAGGCTGGTGTTTGCGGCGATCAGCGCTATGTCGTACACCCTGGCGCCCATGATGCTTCCGGTGTTGAAGCCGAACCAGCCGAACCAGAGGATCAACGCCCCGAGCGTAGCCAGCATCAGGTTGTGACCCGGCAAGGCCTGGGGCCTCCCCAACTCGTCGAATTTGCCGAGCCGCGGTCCGAGCACGATCACGCCCGCCAAGGCGAACCACCCGCCGGTGGAATGCACGACAGTGGCTCCGGCAAAGTCCTGCATGCCCAGTGCCGCAAGCCATCCCCCGCCCCATATCCAGTGTCCCACGATCGGATAGAAGACCAGCGAGACGAAGAAGCTGAATATCAGAAAGCTCACGAACCTCGTGCGCTCCGCCATGGCGCCGGAAACGATGGTGGCTGCGGTGGCGCAGAACATCAACTGAAAGAACCACGCCGTCAAGGTCGGAACCGACGTGGTGCTCAGAGAGGGGTACAGATCGCCCGTGCCCGGCAATACGAAAAAGCCGGTGGTTCCCAGGAAGGCGTTGCCGCTGCCGAACATGATGCCGAAACCCAGTATCCAGAAGCCCAGGGAGGCCATGGAGAAGTCTCCGATGTTCTTCATCATGATGTTCACCACGTTCTTGGCGCGGGTGAACCCGCCCTCCACCATGGCGAAGCCCGCCTGCATCAGGAACACCAGGAAACCCGCGATGGTGGTCCACATGGTATCGACCACGATTCGCACTTCCGGTACCGGCTTGCCGTCGATCCTGCCGTCCAGCGCATACGCGATGGCGGGAAACAGCATCATCGCGAGCGCCAGGGCCGTGACGGTACGCAAGCGTCTCGGCATGGATACCTCCTCCGATCTCGCCCGGTTGAGTCTTCTTTCGGCGCTACGCTCACGAATCGTAGACGTGAGCAACAACGCCACGCGTCAGTGCAAGGGAATGCGGATGACGATGCCGCCCATGACGTCCCCCTGCTTGAAGTCGTTCCTTGGACTGTCCTCGTGGGCGTTGTGACAGGTCACGCAGGATGGTGAGACGGCGACGTCGGCATAGACCGCGGTGAAGTACTCGACGTCGCCGACTTTCTCCCGGCCGTAGAAGGGTTTCGACGGGTTCTCGGCGACGCTGTCCAGTCCGGCGACTTCCACCTCGGTCTTGGGGCCGCTCTCCTTGTTGAGGGGCCACTTGGACAGCAGCGCGTAGCTGAACGCATCGGTCTGCTTGGCCACCAATCCGGCGCCCATGCGGAACATCTGGGCCGGCAGCGGCAATGCCTTCTGGCTGTCCCAGTGCTCGCTGGCCTTGACCACCTCCTCCACGTCCTGCAGGCGATAGACAACCTCGTTCGAATAGACGGTACGGTCCGCTACCATGACGGCAAACAGCGCGTCCGCCATGCGCTCCGGGGGTATCCCCGCCGACTCGTCCGCCTCTCCGGAAGGTTTTCCGTCGCACGCGGCCAGCCCCGCGACGAAAACCACGACGGCGAGGCGGAAAAGGCCCATTCTGGTGACCAGGCGTTTGTTTGGCTTCATTGGTTCACTACTCCCTTCGTACCGGCGGACTGAACCGTTTCTCCTCTCCTGCAACGTCAGGTTGATGCTCCGGACACACGGGACGTGAAACCGCGAAGAGTCGCCTGGCGCCGTGCGGCTGGCGTCGTCGAAGCGTCAACGAAACGCCACGGCGTTGATGCCCCACGGAGCCCGGCGGAGTTCGTAGGCGCGCCGCCCAGGATCGCCTTCACGTCAGGTGTCAGCCGGCGGAAGAACGGCGACACTTTGTGCAGCGCCGTCACGGCGGCTTCGGGCCGCCAGATGTGCAGGATGTCGAAGGCGCAAGAGCTATAGACGTCCACCACCGCGTGCGGTCGGACCCCGTGCCCGCAGGGGA
Source organism: Deltaproteobacteria bacterium (assembly GCA_026710965.1). Lineage (GTDB taxonomy): Bacteria > Desulfobacterota > Binatia > UBA9968 > JAJDTQ01 > JAJDTQ01. The sequence goes on from JAPOQB010000621.1 coordinate 8,651, forward strand.
ACCGAGTCGGCCGACAAGACCTCGTCCAACTCTACATGGCTCTCACGGAAGCACGGATGGAGGCATTTCCACAAACGCCGCATGCTTCCCGGTCAACCCCAGCGCCTTGTCCGCGTTCTCCAGACCAGCCAGCAGTCCTCACGCGCCCCCCCGTTCGTTTCTCGTTGCCTCCCACCACGGAATGGCGCACACAACACAGAAAAAGGAGTATACACACCCATAGTGTTAATATCGTAGCGATTTATGGTCCTATAGTATTTATTTTGTGTTGACTCACCGATTCGACGTAAGCGGTCGCGGGACCCCACCTTGACAAGAAGACGGGGTGGCGATGAGGAGGTGAGGGCGAGGGGCAGTTGCCGGCGCCCTGGGATCAGCGGGAAGCGGGGGTGAAGGCCCAGGGCAGGAGCTCGTCGATGCGTGA
>JAPOQB010000579.1 GCA_026710965.1 Deltaproteobacteria bacterium
GTGATCCGGCTGGGTGAACTGCCGCTTACGATCAAGGAAACGCGCGCCGGCACGGGCGACCAGACCAATCTCTCCGCGGTCGTGGAAGGGATGGAGCGGCGCATGATCGCCGACGCCTTGGAGACCGCCGGCGGCGTTCAGACCAAGGCCGCCGACAGCCTCGGAATCAGCGAACGGGCCCTCCGGTACAAGCTCCGAAAATACGGCCTCCGGGACGACAAGTAGGCCCCCGTCAAGCCCGTAACTTAGTGCTTGACAAGGGATAATTTCGGTGTTACCGTAGGTTGTTGCTTAGTTTCCACGAGGACCGCTGCTCAGTCTTGATGGGTCCACAGGAACTGTCCCAACGCACAATTGCAGTATCGTGCCTGTTCCGCAACTCCTCCGGTAGTGCTCCAGGAGCGTCAACGGTTTTACGAGGGTTGCGGATTTTTTCAGCTATCCGATCGTTGTTGTATTGCCGGATGGTTCAAGGGAGATACACCCCTTGAACGACGGCATCAATCATTGTGGAAGACGAAATGATGGAGAGAGCATTGAACATCGAAGACACCGAGGACGCGATGGACGAATCAATTGACGAGATTGACGATATCGCCATAGGTGAAGTCGAGGAGGAAGAGCAGACCGCAACTTTTTCGGAGGAGTCGCCGCCGAGTCAGGTCCCGGTGGAGAGCGAACGGGCGGACGAAAAGACCGACCCGGTGTCGCTCTATCTTCGGGACATCGGTTCGACCCCGCTGCTGACGAGGGAACGTGAGGTCCAGCTCGGCATGCAGATGGAGCAGGGGCAGGAAGAGTACATCGACAGCGTCATTGCCTCGCCCTTTGCCGTCCGGCAGGTACTCGACCTCGCCGAGGAAATCAAGCGAAACGAAACGCCGTTGGACCGCGTGCTGATGGCCGGCGACGACAGGGAAGGGTTTGACGAGGCCATCGAACGACGCCGCTTTCTCAAGGGAGTAACGGTACTGCGCGGGCTTGTGAAGGAACAGACGCGCATCGAGACGGAGTCCGCTCGCAAGAGGACCTCCCAGAAACGCCGGGTGACGCTGGAAGCCGATCTCGCCAAGAAGCAAGCGCGCATCATCGACGCGGTGAAGGCGCTGCACCTCTCGAAGGAGTGGATCGACGACATCGGGGAGAACCTCAAGGAATCGCACCGCGCCATCGTCAAGTTGCAAGCGCAGGCCCGCGCCCACACGCGCGGCAACCTGGCCAAGCAGATAGCCGCCGAGATCGAGGCCATCGAGGAGGCCCATGAGTCTTCGGCCGCCGACATCGCGCGTCAGGTCGAGGGCATAACCGCGGCCGAGTTCAAGGCCTCGTCGGCAAAGAAGATCCTGATCGAGGCGAACCTGCGCCTGGTGGTGAGCCTGGCGAAAAAGTACGGCAATCGCGGCCTGCAGTTCCTCGACCTGATTCAGGAAGGCAACGTGGGCCTGATGCGTGCGGCGGAAAAGTTCGACTATCGGCTGGGCTACCGGTTCTCGACCTATGCCGGCTGGTGGATCCGACAAAGCATTACCCGGGGCATCATCGACTCGGCGCCCACCATCCGCATCCCGGTCCACATGATCGAAACCCGCAACAAGCTCATCCGCGCGCACCGCTCCCTCCACCGCAAGCTCGGGAGAGACCCGCAGCCGGATGAAGTCGCCGCCGAGATGGGGTTGACCACGGACGAGATCCGCAGGCTGATGCGTATCGTGAAGGAGCCGGTTTCGCTGGAAACTCCCATGGGTGATGACGAGGAAAGCCGCCTGGGCGACTTCGTCGAGGACAAGCACATCGCCAAGCCGCTGGAGCAGACGA
>JAPOQB010000758.1 GCA_026710965.1 Deltaproteobacteria bacterium
CCCTCGCTCCACCCGCAAATCCGCCGGGTGGTGGACGCCTTCGGGCCGCAACGCGTGTTCTGGGGCACCGACCTGTCCCACCTTCCCTGTCCCTACGGGCAGGCGCTGACGCTGTTCACCGAGGAGCTGCAAAACCTGACGCCCGCCGAGAAGGAATGGATTTTGGGACGGGCGTTGGCGGAATGGCTCGACTGGCCCTTGCCGGAAGGGGAATAACCAGACACCACACCAGGAGCACCGGTTCATGGGGAGAGTCTATCGATGCGTTTCCGCGGACAGCCATTTCGAAGCCCCTCCCGACCTGTGGCGGCATCGCATTCCCGCAAAGTACCGGGATCGCGCCAGCCGGAGGATCCGCCTTCCCGACGGCCGTGACGCGCTGCAACGGGAGGGACGGCCGCTGGTGTACGGCGGCACCAGCTACTACGCCGGCCGGCCGCCGGAAGAGTTCGATCCCACCAGCATCGATTTCGACAACACACCGGGATGCGGCGGGCCCGAGCAGCGGCTCCGCGAGCAGGACCAGGACGGCGTCGACGCCGAGGTGCTGTTCGCCCTGGAGGTGCGCAGTCCCGCCATCCGGGACCGGGACGTGTATATCGGCATCATCCACCACTTCAACGAATTCATGGCGGAGGAGTACTGTGCCGTGGATCCGGAGCGCCTGATCGGCGTCGGCATCCTTCCCAACCGCGGCGTCGAGGACGATATCGCGGAGATGGCCCACTGCAAGCGCCTCGGCCTCAAGGCGGTGTGGCTCAGCACCTATCCCAGCGGCAAGGGCTATCCTTCGCCGGAGGACGACCGGTTCTGGGCCGCGGCCCTGGACCTCGACGTGCCGGTGGTGGTGCACACCTCCTTCACCACCAAGGTCGGCACCCGGGAGACGCCGCTGTTCCAGTATCCCCGGGAGCCCCCGGGCGAGCGCCGCCCGCCCACGGACTTCGTCCAGCGCCTGGCCCGGCAGGGTCCGTACCACTCGGGTTCGGTGGAGGCCAGCCAGATGGTGGTGGCCGGGATCTTCGACCGGTTCCCCAAGCTGCGGATCTATTGGGCCGAGAACAACGTCGGCTGGCTGCCGTACTTCTACGAGCAGATGGACCACGAGTACTCCATCAACCGGTTCTGGGCCGAGCGGCAGATGGGCCTGCCGCGGCTGAAGCGGCTGCCCAGCGAATATCTCCGGGAACACGCCTACTGGGGCTTCTTCGAGGATCATGTGGGAGTCCGCCTGCGCCACGACGTGGGCGTGGACCGCATGCTGTGGGGCAGCGACTTTCCCCACGTCGTCACCCGTTGGCCCCACTCCCTCGAGCTCCTGGACTCTCAGATGGCGGGGGTCGCCGGGGATGAGCGGCACCGGATGGTGGCCGCCAACGCCGTCGAGTTCTTCCGCCTTTAGCCCTGCTTTTCTTCTTGAATGAACCGGAGTAGAGTCGCCCCCAGCGAACTCCGAACCAACAGGAGGGGATGATGCTACCCGACATGTCACAAGAGCAACGGCTCGACTTGCTGCGGAAGATGCTCATGATCCGGCGGGCGGAAGAGCACGTGGTCCGTTTCAATGAAGAGCACGAGGGCCTCATCCGCGGCCACTTCCACATCTACATCGGTCAGGAATCCACCGGCGTGGGCGTCTGCGCGGCCCTCGCCCCGGAAGACTACCTTTTCAGCACCCATCGGAACCACGGCCACGTTATCGCCAAGGGCGGCGACCCCGGCAAGGTGCTGGCGGAGGTCATCGGCCGCGAGACCGGCTACTGCCTGGGCCGCGGCGGGACGTTCCACGTGGCGGCGCCGGACCTGAACATCCCTCACACCTCCGCCATCGTCGGCGGCAGCACGGCGCTGGCCTCGGGCGCGGCCCTGGCGGCGCAGGTGCTGGAATCCGACGCGGTCACCGTGGTCTTCTTCGGCGACGGCGCCATGGATGAGGGCGTGGCCTACGAAAGCCTCAACA
>JAPOQB010000415.1 GCA_026710965.1 Deltaproteobacteria bacterium
CGCGTCCGGCGCCGTCTCCACCTCGATCTTGTGGCGCGCCCTCATCTCCTCCGCGTACTGCCGTGCGTTGGCCGGGTTGAGGCTGAAGACGCTCACCTTGGTGATGGGACGCACGTGGCAGAGCGCGTCCAGGTAGCTCCGGGCCATGCCGCCGGAACCGATCATCGCCACGTGAGAGCTGTCCTCCCGCGCCAGGTACTTGGCCCCCAGCCCCGCGCCCGCGCCCACGCGGTCGTGCTGCAAGCGGCCGTCGTTCATCATGGCCACGGGCGTGGCGTCCCGTGCACTGAAGAGCATCAACAGGCCGCACCAGGTGCCGGGCTCACGGGCGTACTTGTTCTCGCGCCGGTGGCCGTGCACCATGGGCCAGCTCACCATGTCGGAGATGATGCGGATGCAGGCGTAGCCGTCCTTTCGGCTGCCGCCGACCATGAGGGCGAGGCGGTGGTACGGCGCCTCCTGGTCCGAGGGCACATACATGTCCATGCGGCCCATGCCTACGGCGTCGCCCCGGGCCAGCTCCCGGAAGAGACTCTCCAGGGAGTCCAGGCAAAGCGGCATGTCGATGACGCGGGCCACGTCGTCGTTGTTCAAGAACAGCATCGTTGGCTCCTCGTGTCGTGTGTTCCCGCATGACGGGAGAGTTTTCCACCGGCTCCCGGTGGAGTATAGTCGAGCGTGGCCGGCGCCGTGTATTCTGATCGCCTTTGACGCGGCGACCGGCGGCGGCGCCGGAAGGAGAACAGTCATGCCTCTATATGAATACCAGTGCAAGGGCTGCGGCCACGAGTTCGAGGACCTGGTCCTGGGCTCCGCCCGCCCGTCCTGTCCGTCCTGCGACAGCCAGCAGCTCGAACGGCTGCTTTCCGTGTTCGCGGTCAGCGCGGCGGACGAGCCGATGCCCGCCGCGGGGGCGTGCGGAAGCTGCGGCGATCCCCGGGGACCCGGGGCCTGCTCCATCAACTAGTGTCGTTTGCCAGCGCAACGGAAATTGCGGAATCGCGGAAAACCGTGTAGAATCCACGTCAACGATTGAACACCTTATCCAGAGTGGTGGAGGGACAGGCCCGTTGAAGCCACAGCAACCGCGTTTCCCCTGGGAATGCAGGTGCTAATTCCGGCCCGCAAGGGACAGATAAGGTGAGGAGAAAACCTCTTCTCATCTTGGAAGAGGTTTTTTTTCGTTTGAAGTGCTTGTTTGAAGCGCCGGTTTTGAGTGCCGACTTGGAGTCTCGTTTGAACCATGCGCCTGAGCCCTGATCAAATCGAGCGATACAGCCGCCAGATCATGATCCCCGACGTCGGCGGCGCCGGGCAGATCCGGCTGCGGCAGGCGAGCGTGCTGGTGGTGGGAGCCGGCGGCCTGGGCAGTCCCGCGGCCTTCTATCTCGCCGCCGCCGGGGTGGGACGGCTCGGCATCGTGGACAGCGACGTTGTCGACCTTTCCAACCTGCAGCGGCAGATCCTCCATACCACCGCGGACCAGGGCCAGCGGAAGGTGGCGTCGGCCCGATCCCGGCTGCTCGAGCTCAACTCCGAGGTGGAGGTGGAGATCCACGATGTGCGCCTGACCGAGGAGAATGCGGCCGGGCTCATGGCACCCTATGACTTCGTCATCGACGGCAGCGACAACTTCGACACCAAGTTCCTGGTCAACGACGTGGCCGTCTCCCTGGGCAAGCCCTTCTCCCACGCGGGAATCGTCCGGCTTCAGGGCCAGACCATGACGGTGGTGCCCCCGGACAGCGCCTGCTACCGCTGCCTGTTCGAGGAGCCTCCCGCGCCGGGCGAAGTGCTGGGCTGCCAGCAGGCCGGCATCCTGGGCGCGGTGGCGGGAACCATCGGCTCCATCCAGGCCACCGAGGCCATCAAGTATATCGTCGGGCTCGAAGAGGACCTGCTGGTGAACCGCCTGCTCACCTACGACGCCAAGACCATGGAAATACGCAATGTGCCGGTGCCGCCGAACCCCCGCTGCAAGGCCTGCGGCCCATCCCCCGGCCCACCGGTCGCCCAAAGGAGTCACGCATGAGCTTTGTCCAAGGACTGAAATGCCGGGAGTGCCAGCGAGAGTACGCCACGGCGCCCCTCCACGTCTGCGAGGACTGCTTCGGTCCCCTCGAGGTGCAGTACGACTACGACGGTATCCGGAAAAACATAAGCCGGGAAAAGATCGCCGCCCGTCCGCGCAACCTGTGGCGTTACCGCGAACTCCTGCCCATCGAAGGAGAGCCCCGGGTCGGCCTGTACTCGGGCTTCACGCCGTTGATACGGGCCCACCGCCTGGGCCAGGTCCTGGGCGTCGACGAGCTCTACATCAAGGACGACTCGGTCAACCATCCGACCTTCTCGTACAAGGACCGGGTCGTATCCGTGGCCATCTCCAAGGCCATCGAGTTCGGCTACGACACCGTCTCGTGCGCCTCCACCGGAAACCTGGCGAACTCGGTATCGGCCCACGCCGCCAGTGCCGGGCTCAACTGCTACGTCTTCATTCCCGAAGGGCTGGAAGAAGGGAAGATCGTCGGTTCGGCCATCTACGGCCCGCGCACCATCGCCATCAAGGGGACCTACGACGACGTCAACCGCCTGTGCAGCGAGATCGGCGACAAGTACCCGTGGGCGTTCGTCAACGTGAACCTCAGGCCCTACTACTCCGAGGGCGCCAAGACCCACGCCTTCGAGGTCGCCGAGCAGTTGGGCTGGAAGCTGCCGCGGCACATCGTCGTGGGCTCGGCGGGCGGAACCATCCTTCCCAAGCTCGGCAAGGCGTTCAAGGAGCTCCGGACCGTGGGCCTGGTGGATCCGGACGAGCCGTGCAGCATCTACTCGGCCCAGGCGGCAGGCTGCTCCCCCATCGTCGACGCCCTCAAGAAGGGTACGGACATCGTGGATCCGGTGAAGCCCGACACCATTGCCACCTCCATCGCCATCGGCAACCCGGCGGACGGCTACTACGTGATTCAAACCGTCAAGGAGACCGGCGGCTGGGGAGAAAACGTCACCGACGAGGAGATTCTCGACGGCATCAAGCTCCTGGCGGCCACCGAGGGCATCTTCACGGAACCGGCGGGCGGCACGGAAGTTGCTGTAACAAGGAAACTGATCGAGCAGGGCCGGATTCCCCGGGACGAGTCCATCGTCATCTCGATTACCGGGAACGGCTACAAGACGATCGAGACGGTGGCCCACATCGTCGATCGGCCCTACAGCATCGACGCGACCCTCGGCACCTTCGACAGTTTGTACGGCGAGCTGTCACAGGAACCGCGGGACAAGGCGAAGGCAGGCTGATGCCGGCGCCGACAGGTCAGAAAACAAACGCCGGCAGCGAATGTACGGTGTTGAAAAGGCCGCATACAGGGATTATCCTAGTGCCAAGGGAGGTTTTGTCATGAGTGTGCGTGTACGCGTCCCGACCCCGCTGAGAAAATTTACGGAGGGATCGGATGAAGTGAATGCCAACGGCGATACCGTTATGGCCATGCTCGAGGATCTGGAGCAAAACCACCCTGGCATCAAGGAGCGCATCATGGACGACACCGGCAAGGTCCGCCGGTTCGTGAACGTCTATGTCAATGGGGACGACATCCGCTTTCTCAAGAACGTGGACACCGCGTTGAAGGACGGTGACAACATCTCCATCGTGCCGGCCATCGCGGGAGGCCTTTAGCCGCGTTCATGCTCACCGCCGTCACGAAACCCGCTTCGCCGCCGGCCCGGGAGCTCGCGAAAGCCGATGCCGTCACCGAGCTCGTCGGCAATACGCCCCTGGTGGAAATCAGGAGCATCACCCGTGGCCTGCCTCGGGGGGTAAGGGTTCTCGCCAAGCTCGAAGGATTCAATCCGGGCGGCTCGGTGAAGGACCGGCCCGCGCTCAGGATGATCCAGGAGGCGCTCCGCACCGGCCGGCTCAAACCGGGCCACACCATCATCGATTCCACCTCGGGGAACACCGGTATCGCCATTGCCATGATCGGCGCCTCATTGGGCTACCCGGTGCGTCTGGTGCTGCCGTCCAACGTCAGCCGGGAACGCAAGGGCATCATCCAGTCTTTCGGCGCGGACATCGTATTCAGTGATCCGATGGAAGGGTCCGATGGAGCCATCCGGCTCTGCCGCAAGATCGTCGGCGAGGATCCGGAAGCGTATTTCAAGCCCGATCAATACTTCAATCCCATGAACAGCCAGGCGCACTATGAGACGACGGGGCCGGAAATCCACCGCCAAACCGCCGGCACCGTCACCCACCTCGTCGCCGGCATCGGCACCGGCGGCACCATCATGGGAGCGGGGCGTTTCCTGAAGGAGCAAGACCCCAAGCTTCGTGTCATCGCGGTGGAGCCGGAAGAGGCGTTGCACGGGCTCGAGGGGCTGAAACACATGGCCAGCTCCATCGTCCCCGGTATCTACCACGAGGAAGAACTCGACCTGAAAGTCCCGGTATCCACGGAAGACGCGTACGACATGGTCTACCGCCTGAGTCAGGAAGAGGGGCTCCTGGTGGGACAGTCCTCCGGCGCCGCCATGGATGCGGCCTTGCGGATCGCCCGTCAGTTGACCCACGGCACGGTCGTCACGGTGTTCCCCGACTTCGGAAGCCGGTACATGACGACCAATCTATGGACAACCTGGAAGGAAAAACTGGATGTCGGCAACCTGGCCTTCTCCATTTGAAGACGCC
>JAPOQB010000759.1 GCA_026710965.1 Deltaproteobacteria bacterium
CTTGGTCTTGAGCATTTCCTGCTCGGTCTTCTGCACCAACTCACCGATATATTTCAGGTTGGCGTTCTGCAGACAGTTCTGCGCCCGGACGGAGAATTCCAGGTCCTCGACCGCGCGGAACAGGTTCTCGTTGAGTAGCCCGGTTTCGGCGTCGGCCTCGTTCTCCGCGGGTTTCGGCCCCTCGCGAAAGTCGATGAAGATGGCGACCTGTTCCTGAAGAATCCCGGCGGCGTGCGCCAAGGCATCCTCGGGCTTCTCGCTGCCGTCGGTCCAGACTTCCAGGACCAGGCGGTCATAGTCCGTCCGCTGGCCGACCCGGGCGTTGGTGACGTTGAAGTTGACCTTGCGGATGGGAGAGAAGACCGCATCCATGAAGATCGTGTCGACGGGCTGTTCCTCTTCCCGGTTGCGTTCCGCCGACACGTATCCCTGCCCCATCCGCACCACCATGGTGGCGTTCAGCCGCCCCTCTTTCGAGAGCGACGCGATACGGTGCTCGGGGTTGAGAATCTCCACCTGCGGGCCCCTGATGATGTCCTTGGCCAAGACCTCCTTTGGGCCCGTGGATTCGATCCGGACAACCTCCCGTTCCGAGTCGTGCAGCTTGAGCCGTACTTCCTTCAGATTCAGAATGATGTCGGTCACATCCTCGGTGGCGCCCTGTATGGTGGAAAACTCGTGCAGGGCGTCGTCGATCTGGACGGAGGTGATGGCCGCGCCCCTGAGCGACGACAGCAGGATACGCCGGAGGCTGTTGCCGATGGTCTGGCCGAACCCTCGCTCGAAGGGTTCTCCGACGAATTTACCATAGGTCGCGGTCAGGCTCTTCTCGTCGACCTCTATGGTGTCAGGTTTGATCAGTTCGCTCCAATGCATGTGCATAGGATCTCCAACACGGTTTCACGCGTTATTTGGAATACAACTCGACGATAAGCTTTTCGTTGATGGGCGTGGTGATGTCGCTGCGGCTCGGAAGGACCTTGACGGTGCCCGCGCAGTTCTCCTGGTCCACCTCGATCCAATCAGGGACACCGCGCCTTTGGGCGCCTTCCATCGCGGAAATGACCCGCTCCGATTTGCGGCTCTTCTCGGCCACCGAGACAACGTCACCCACCCCGATACGGTACGAAGGAATTGTCACCCGGCGCCCGTTGACCAGGACGTGGCCATGCCGCACCAGGAGGCGGGCGTCGCCCCTCGAACACGCGAATCCGAGCCGGTAGACGACGTTGTCGAGCCGTCTTTCGAGTATCACCAGGAGATTTTCGCCGGTGATCCCGCGCGACTTTTCGGCCGCCTCGAAGCTGCCCCGGAACTGCTTCTCGAGCAGCCCGTACATGCGTTTGACCTTCTGCTTCTCCCTGAGCTGGAGGCTGTATTCGGAGAACTTGAGCCGTCTTTGACCGTGTTGACCCGGAGGATAGTTGCGCCGCTCGATGGCGCACTTGTCCGTATAACACCGTTCACCCTTGAGAAACAGCTTCAGATTCTCTCGCCGGCAGAGCCGGCACACGGGACCATGATACCTAGCCACTCACTCTCTCCTCTCAGACACGCCTTCGCTTGGGAGGCCTGCAGCCATTATGGGGAATGGGTGTGACGTCCTTGATCAGGCTGATGTTCAACCCCGCGGATTGAAGGGATCTCAGCGCCGATTCCCTGGCCGACCCCGGCCCGCGCACGTACACCTGTATCGAATGCATACCGTGATCCATGGCCTTGCGCGCCACATTGTCCGCCGCCTGCTGCGCCGCGAAGGGCGTGCCCTTTCGGGAGCCCTTGAAGCCGATGGCGCCGGCGCTCGACCACGCCACGACGTTGCCCTGGGTGTCCGAAATCGTGATGATCGTGTTGTTGAAGGTGGAATGGATATGCGCCACCCCTTCGGCGATGTTCTTGCGTCCGCGCCGTTTTCTCGGCGCCCTCGCATCACGCGCTTTTTTCGCGGCCTGAGCCATGGATGCTCCTGTTCTGGTTTGCCGTCCTTCGACTTCGCTTCGCTCAGGACGAACGGCGGTATAACGTGATCAGAACCCGTTCGTCCCGAGCTCTTCGACAAGCCTCTCCCGAGCCTTGTCGAAGGGCGAACGAAGTCTGGGGGCTACCCTTTCGACGGCGGCCTTTTCTTTCCGGCAATGGCCCTTCTGGGTCCCATCCGGGTCCGCGCGTTGGTATGCGTGCGTTGTCCCCTGACCGGCAGCCCACGCCGGTGTCTGAGGCCTCGATACGAGCTGATGTCCATGTGGCGCTTGATGTCCATGGTGATATCGCGCCGCAGGTCCCCTTCCACCTTCATTTCCTGATCGATGATCCGGCGTATCACGACGACCTGATCGTCGGACAGGTCGTCGGACTTGAGCTCGAACGGAATTCCGGCTTCCCGCAGAAGATTCCGGGAAGTGGTGGAGCCGATACCATAGATATAGGTCAGAGCAATTTGCATGCTCTTGTTCTTGGGCAAGTCTACCCCGGCAATACGTGCCATAAATCACTCCCTCCGATGACTTCCCTAGCCCTGCCTCTGGGCGTGCTTCCGCGTGACGCAGATGACTCGTACAACACGTTTCCTGCGAACGATTTTGCACTTGTTGCAGATCTTTTTGACCGATGCTCGTACTTTCACTTCCGACCTCGTTGTCTACCCGGGACCCTCTACAGCCGACTCAATACATACGGCCCGTCCGCGGTGATGGCGATGGAGTGCTCGAAATGCGCCGCCAGACTGCGATCCCGGGTCACGGCCGTCCACCCGTCATCCAGGACCTGGATCTCCTTCCGCCCGGCGTTGACCATGGGTTCCACGGCCAGGACCATCCCCGCCCGCAACCGGTATCCCTTACCCGCGTCGCCGTAGTTGGGTACCGGCGGCTCCTCGTGAAGCTTCTTGCCGATACCGTGACCCACGAACTCTCGTACCACGGAATAGCCCGACTCCTCCGCGATACCCTGTATGGTGTTGCCGAGGTCGCCCAGACGGTTGCCCTCGCGCAAAATCTCGATGCCCTCGTTCAGGGCGGTTTCCGTCACCCGCATGAGGCGCTCGGCCTCCGGGCTCACCGCGCCCAGACCCACCGTGACCGCCGAGTCGCCGTAGAAGCCCTCGTACACCACCCCGAAGTCCATCCCCAGGATATCCCCGTCCGCCAGCACCCGTTCCGAAGGAATCCCGTGCACGATCTCCTCGTTGATCGACGTGCACAGGCTGTGCTTGAACATCCTGCCGGAAACGACATAGCCCTTGAACGCGGGCTTGGCACCCTTCTCATGAGTCAGCCGCTCCGCCAACTCGTCCAGCTCCAGCGTCGTCATCCCCGGTTTTACGGTTTCCTTCAGCGTCTGAAGCACCTCCGCGACGATGACGTTGGCACGGCGCATCGTCTCTATTTCGGCTCGGGACTTGAGAAAAATCATGTGAGGACCCGGCGTTCCTCAACCCCTCCGGCCGCGGATACGGCCGCGTCTCATGAAACCCTCGTAGTTTCTCGAGATCATGTGGGTTTCCATCTGGGAGACGGTGTCCAGCGCCACGCCGACGACGATCAGCAGCGCGGTTCCGCCGAAAAAGAACGGAACGTTGAACTGCGATATCAGGATCGTCGGCAACAGCGCCACGAGGGACAGGTAGACGGCGCCCCCGAGGGTGATCCGCGACAGTACCCTGTCAATGAACTCCGCCGTCCTTTTTCCCGGGCGGATGCCCGGCACGTAGCCACCGTACTTCCTCATGTTCTCGGCGACGTCCACCGGATTGAACACCACGGCGGTATAGAAGTAGCAGAAGAACATGATCAAACCGACGTACAACAAGTCATGCAGCCAGCGCCCCGGCGCCATGGAGCCGGCCAACGCCTGGGCCCACGGATTCTGGACGAACTGTGCGATGGTGGCCGGAAAGATGAGCACCGACGACGCAAAGATCACGGGAATCACGCCGGAAGTGTTGATCTTGAGAGGCAGATGAGACGTTTGCCCGCCATACATCCGCCGCCCCACCACGCGTTTCGCATACTGAACCGGTATTCGCCGCTGCCCCCGCTCCATGAAGATGATGATGCCCACCACCAGCACCACGAACAGGATCAGGAGCACCACGAAGAAGATGCTGAGCTCGCCTTCGCGCACGAATTGAAAGGTGGAAGTCACCGCCGACGGCAGCGCCGCCACGATGCCCGCGAAGATGATCAGCGATATGCCGTTGCCGATACCCCTTTCGGTCACCTGCTCGCCCAGCCACATGATGAAGGCCGTCCCCGAGGTCAGCGTCAGCACTGTCATGAGGCGGAAGTTCCAGCCCGGCTCCAACACGATGGCCTCGCCGTTGGGACCCCGCGTGCCTTCGAGGCCGAAGCTGATCATCATGCCCTGGATGACCGAAAGCACGATGGTGCCGTAACGCGTGTACTGCGTGATCTTCTTGCGGCCGACGTCGCCTTCCTTCGACAGCCGTTCCAGGTAGGGGAATACCACTGTCAGGAGCTGCAGAATGATCGACGCGCTGATATAGGGCATGATGCCCAGCGAGAAGACCGAGAACTGCTCCAGCGCCCCTCCGGAGAACAGGTTGAAGAGGCCGAAGATCGTGCCCTCGACCTGGGCGAAGAAAGCCGCCAGGCCGTCGCGGTCGATTCCCGGAGTGGGTATGGCCACGCCGACGCGATAGACCGCCAACATCGCCAAGGTGAACAGGATCCGTCGCCTCAGCTCGGGAATGCGGCCCGCGCTTTGAAAACCCTCAAGCATGGGATAGGACTTCGGCGCGGCCGCCTGCCGCCTCGATCTTTTCCCTCGCGCTGCGAGAGAAACCGTGCGCCTTTACCGTGAGCGGTTTGTCCAACTCCCCTCGGCCCAGGATCTTCACCAACCCGCGGCCGAGCAACCCCTTTTCCCTCAACAGGTCCGGCGAGACCTCCTGACCCGCCTCGAACAGGCCGAGACCGTCCAGGTTCACCGGGGTGTATCTCGTCCGAAACGGATTGTGGAAACCCCGTTTGGGCACCCGCCGCGTGAGCGGCATCTGGCCGCCCTCGAAACCCGGCCGTACGCCGCCTCCGGAGCGGGACCCCTGGCCCTTGTGCCCCCGGCCGGAGGTCTTGCCGGTGCCGGAACCCGGACCTCGGCCCACGCGCTTCTTGGCATGCTTGGTCCCTTTTGCAGGGCGTAATTCACGCAGATCCATGGACCGTTCCCCTTATCGAATCTCTGCCAGCGGCTTACCCCGCAAGTCCGACACTTCCTCCGGAGACTTGAGGCTCTTGAGCGCCTCGAACGTCGCCTTCACCATGTTATGGGGATTGGTGGAACCGATGCACTTGCTCAGGACGTTGGGAATACCGGCCGCCTCCACCACCGCCCTCACGCCGGCGCCGGCAATGACTCCGGTGCCGGGGGCGGCGGGCTTGAGCAGCACATGTCCCGCACCGAAGCGGCCGGTGACCTCGAACGGAATGCTGTCGTCCACCAGCGGCACCCGGAGGAGGGTCTTCTTCGCGTGCTCGACCCCCTTGCGAATGGCCTCCGGCACCTCGTTGGCCTTGCCCAACCCGTATCCGACCACCGAGGCTTCGTCGCCCACCACCACCAAGGCGTTGAAACTGAAGCGCCGTCCACCCTTCACCACCTTGGCCACGCGGCTGATGTGGATGACCTTCTCCTTGAGCTCTAAGCCTTGCGCATCGACTCGTTCCAAGACAACCCCCGAATCAGAATACGAGGCCAGCCTCCCGCGCAGCCTCCGCCAGTGCCTTTACCCGTCCATGAAAGAGGAATCCGTTTCGGTCGAACACCACTCGGGCAATCTGTTTCGCGTCGCACAGCTTCGCGATCTCCCGGCCGACCTGCTTGGCCGCCTCGACCCCCTTGCCCTCTTCGGACCCGGCGGTTTCCTTCGACAGCGTCGACGCACTCAGCAGCGTGACCCCGCTCTCGTCGGAAATCACCTGTGCGTAGATATGCTTCGAGCTTCGATACACGCAAAGCCGGGGCAGGGCGTCGCTTCCCGTGGTCCGCTTCCGCACGCTTCGCTGCCGCCGCTTGCGGCTCAGAACTTTTTTGCTGGTCAACATCGGTTCATCCGATCCCGTTGGTTCAACCTGCCGCGCCGCCCATGGCCTTGCCGGCCTTCCTCAGGACCACCTCGCCCTGATACCGTATTCCCTTGCCCTTGTAGGGTTCGGGAGGACGAAAGCTTCTCAACTCCGCCGCGGCCTGGCCCAACACCTGCTTGTCGTGGCATTCAAGAGTGATCACCGTCTGCCGTTCCACCGAGGCCGACACACCCGAAGGCAGCGTAAACACGATGGGATGGGAGAAACCCAGCGTCAGGTGCAACGACTCTTCCTTCAGTTCCGCGCGGTAGCCCACGCCGTTGATCTCCAGCACCTTCTTGAACCCCTGGCTGACACCTTCGACCATATTGGCAAGCAACTTCCGGGTCAGGCCATGCAACGCCTTCGCCGACTTGGTCTCCCCGTTCCGGCGGACAACAAGGCTGCCTCCCTCCACCTCCACCGCGATGTCCGGCGGGATGTCGTGCGACAACGTTCCCTTGGGCCCCTGGACCCGTACTTCCGCGCCCTCAAAGGCAACCTTGACGGTTTCAGGCACGGTGATCGGCAGTTTTCCTACACGCGACACGCAACACCTCTGGGGTCCTGGCCGACGAACGAGCTTAGCTGACCGAACACAGCAACTCGCCCCCGACCTTGGCCTTGACCGCCTCCCGATCCACGACGATGCCCTTGGAGGTGGACAGGATGTGGGTTCCCAAGCCCTTGCGGACCGGATGGATATCCTTGTAGCCGAGATAGACC
>JAPOQB010000760.1 GCA_026710965.1 Deltaproteobacteria bacterium
CCGATCCGGCGGGAGAAGGGTGGGACTCCCGCCGTGGACTTGATACACACCGGCAAATCCACTAACGAGACCTTTCAGCAAGTACGGGAGGAACGCGGTGGCTGCACAGGAAGCTCATCCGGTTGAGGATCGCATCGTTCAGTTGCTCCGGCGCCTGGGCATCGAGAAGGCCCACATGGCGGCGTACCTGCCTGGCGACTGGAGCGGGTTGCTGGAGCGTCACCCGTCGGCGGTGGCGTCGCTGACCCTCATCTGCCCCCGGGGCATGAAGACCGAGGTGCTCCGGCCCCATGCCGCCCGGCTGCTGATCGTGTCTGGCGACGGGGGCAACGTCGTGGCGGACCTGATGCGTGCGGTGGATCGGCTCCCGGGGGCCACCCTGACCATGTTGCGGGACTACTTCAGCCCCATGTGGGCCGACGTCATGGCGGACCGCACCGGCGAAGTGCGGTCGGCCATGCTGGAGTTTCTCTCGCTTCGGGACAAGGAGAGCCCGCTTCAACCCGCACGGCTTTCGGAAGGAGACGGCGGGGAGGCCGGCATCTCCTATACCATCCGGGGCTCGGGGCCGCCGCTGCTGCTCTTTCCGCTGGGGTTGGCGGCTTCGCAATGGGACCCGTTGCTGCCGGCCCTCGCCGAACGCTACACGACCATCACATTGGGCGGCGCCTATCTTGGCATGGTGGCATTCCTGGAGACCCGCGGTCCGGGCTACCTCCGGGCCGTGCGCAACGTGGTGGACGAAGTCGGGCTCGAACCCGGTCAGACGGTGCTGGAGGTGGGTTGCGGCGCCGGCACGGTGGCTCGCTGGCTGGCCCGCTACACCGGGAAGCGCAATCCCATCGTGGGGGCGGACATCAACGGCTATCTCCTTCGCGAGGCGGCCGGGCTTGCGGCGAGCGAGGGGCTGGGCGACGTCATCGATTGGCACAGCGCCAACGGCGAGGCGCTGCCGTTCGCCGAAGGACGCTTCGACGCCACCATGGCGTTCACGGTCATGGAAGAGGGGGACGCCGATGCCATGCTGGCCCAGTGCGTGCGGGTGACGCGGCCCGGCGGCAAGGTGGCGGTGATCGTCCGTTCCCTGGACATGCCCTGGTGGGTCAATCTGCCGCTGCGGCCCGAGCTCAAGCACAAGGCCCAGACCGGTTACGGCGACGTGGTGCAGGGCGGCTGCGCGGACGCGGGCCTGTACGAGCGCATGGAGCGGGCGGGGCTCGGCGACGTGGTCATGTTGCCGCAGTATGCCACCTACGCCTCGGGAGAGCGGTTGCAACAGCAGCAGGAACGCATGGCCAGCCGGCTGACCCCCGAGGAAGCGGAGGAGTGGCGCGATGCCATCGCGGCCGCCGGCAACCAGTTCTTCATCTCTCAGCCGTTCCACTCGGCGGTGGGCACGAAACCGTGACCCCGAGCGCCGCTGACTGTTTGACCCCCGGGTTGCAATATCTCATGTTGTACGCGTGACACCTGCCGTCGACAGAACGACAACACGGCGCCCCGCGCTCCTGAGGGTCGCCCTTTACCTGCTTGCCCTCTGTATCCTGCTGCCGTCCGCTTCCGCGCCGGCGGCCGGAGAGGGAGTGCGCCTGGAGGGTCAGCGAGTGCAAGGCGGCCTGCTGCGCGGACGCGTGTCCCCGGGTTCCACCGTGAAATTCGAGGGCGAGCGGGTGCGGGTCTCGAAGGACGGCTGGTTCCTCATCGGGTTCGGGCGCGACGCGCCGCCGAAAGCCGTACTGTCGGTGGTGTTTCCGGACGGCCGCAGCCAGCGCTACGGCCTGGCGGTGAAGCCCCGCAAGTACCGCATACAGCGCATCGACGGCTTGCCCCCGCGCAAGGTGACGCCGAGCAAGAAAGATCTCGTGCGCATCCGCAAGGAGGTGGCCTTGGTGAAGCGGGCGCGCAAGGTGGACGACCCGCGGACGGACTTCCTCGGCGGCTTTCGCTGGCCGGTGAAGGGCAGGATCAGCGGCGTCTACGGCTCCCAGCGTATCCTCAACGGCGAGCCCCGCCGGCCCCACTACGGCATCGACATCGCCGCACCCAAGGGCACCCGGGTGGTGGCGCCCGCCGGCGGCGTGGTCACCCTGGTGCACCGCGACATGTACTTTTCCGGCGGCACCATGATCGTCGACCACGGCCACGGCCTCTCGTCGGCGTTCCTGCACCTGTCCCGGATCCTGGTCAAGAAGGGGCAGCGGGTGAAGCAGGGGCAGGCCATCGCCACGGTCGGTTCCACCGGCCGCTCCACCGGACCCCACCTCGACTGGCGTATCAACCTGTTCGGACGTCGCCTCGACGCGGCGCTGCTGGTCGGGCCGATGCCCAAGTGAAATTTGAAAAGTGACGAGAGGAAGCAGTTGCGTTACACGCTATGAATGGAGCGCTTTGATCAGGGGGTCTCCGCACTTGATCAGCACGGTAACCCTTCGCTGTCCTCGCAGTTGGATTTTCCTGGAGCGAAGCACCTTGAGGTCGTTTCTGTGGATGCTCTTGCCGTGCGCCAGGATCGGCACGAATTGGAACGAAATTCCCTCTGGGAGCAAGTTGTGAGCTGAGCCCGTGCCTCCCTCAAGTTGTTCCAACACCTCAACGGCTTTCAGTCCACCGCTCTTCAGCTCGATGGGCGCTATCCAGGTGGTGTGGCCTCTTTCTCCGACGAAGAGGTAGTCACACCGTTTCTGTTGCCTCGGGATCTCCAGCCCGTCGCAGTCCATGTCCACCAAGAGGCGTGTCTCCGGTGCGCCCTTCAGGTCCACCCGGCATCTGTCCTTGTTGCAGTGAATCGCATGACAGCTACCGGGAACGCGGCCGGCCACCTCCGCCACCGTTCCACTCATCGGGGGTTGCTGTCCTGGATGCGATTGAAAATGCTTGCGCTCTCGTTGTACAGCGCCTCACTAACGGCATCGTAGTCGGTTGGATAGAGGCCGGTTTCCTCGTCCAGTTTCACTTCTTCCACCACAGATCCCCTCGGGCGCCGCTTCGGCTTGAACAGCCATGCTCCCACGTCGCTCGGACTCAGGGCAACGTCCGCGTTCGCTATATCCTCGCGACTGGCCTCGGGGAGTGCGGATCGCCGCACGGTGTTGGCGAGTTCCTCTAGCACCCACTCGCTGTGCGTAGTCACGAGCACCCTAACGCCCGAACGAACCAGCATCGCTAGCTGTCGGGTGAACTCGACTTGCATGGCCGGGTGCAGGTGAGATTCTGGCTCCTCGACGATTAGTAGGCTGTCGGGTCCGACCATATGGCGCAGATAGAGCACCACGGGTGCGATTTCAGATACCATGGACGAGGTATTCATCAATGGCAGGTCGTTTTTCCATCCCTCTGGGCGGTAGGTGAAGCGCGGGTAGCCGGTTATATCCGACCTGTTTACATGCACCGATCCCTCTAGGATGGCATTCTCGATCTTTCTGCCAAGATCGCGGCGGGGTTTGCTGCGCTGAAACACCGGGTCATCGAGTTCGATCAACTGCTGGAGGAAATCCGCCAGAACACCTGAAAGCATGGGAGTGTGTGTGGTCGGGCGCAAACCTGCCGTGGGTGCGTTTCCGATCATCGCACTGACGACTGCGCTATGTGCGTGCATTACTCCTGTCCGGTCAGCAGGAAGATAGAATGCGGGGAGACGCAAAGGACCAACGACGTGACGTGGGGCGAAAAACCCTGCCAGGACCTCTATGAGTTGCCAAGCAAAAAAGTTTCTCTCCTTGTCTCCTTTGGCGGCGTTTGAAACCATATTCTCGACGGTGTGACGCAAATAGTCGAGGCTCCTACCACCCCATCCAGCGTCGATTTGTATCGACGCATCTTTAGGGATCGAAGCCCGAAAGGTGGTTTCTTGTTTTCCGATCGTCAGTAGGTGCTCGTCGGGTATTGAACCGCCCGAGAACGGCCTTCGGAAAATTACTCGTGCGCAATCATTGTTGCCTTTACGGATCAACCCTTCGGTCCCGCCAATGCCGAAGCATCGGCTGATTTCGTTGCCGAGTTGGTCGCCCTGCGCATCAAATATAGAATGAATCTCGTCCGCGACCGGACCCGTTAGAGCAATATTCCCGCCAAGCGGCGACTCCTTCTCGTCTGTCAACCACTGTTGTGCAAGTACCGCTAGAGCGTGAATGGTTTTGCGAGACAGTTGCCGGCGTCTCTCGTTTCGGAACATGTGGGGACCTCGGGAGAAACGCCAATGCCCAGGCCAAGCACCGCTGCTGAAACACCGGTGCAGCGCGTAGACCAGAATCGCCAGATAGGATTTCCCGGTGTTGCTTGGCCCGACAAACACTGTGAGGGGGCGCAGATCCACCTTTGCCTGAACGATCGGACCAAAATCAGCCACTTCAATTTCTAGGGGGTCGTTATGAGGTACAGCCTTCATGCATTTCTCTCCCTTGTTGCAGATGATTGCGGGTACCCGTCCGACGCCTTCCTTGAAGGGTAGATCACAGGCTGTAGGAGCGCAAATTCCTAGCTCCGAGGCCCGAGCGATCACCGGACAGGATCATCCGGTGACCGCCCACCAGAAGTTAACCGGCTGCCTGCCGCTTCTGACTCGCCTCCGCGGCCGCGTGGGCCTTCTGGAAGTCTTTCTCGTCGAAGTTGTAGAGCCCGGCGCCGCCCATGAAGATGGCCGCGGCGGTTTCCCGTGACACGTTGCTCATGAGGTTGTTGGAGACGTTGGGGAAGTTCGAGTCGAAGTGCGGGTAGTCGGTGGAGATGCACATCCGGTCCGCGCCGATAAGCTCGGCGGTGCCGGCGATCTCGGGCTCGCTGCCTTCCACCGCGGCCCAGCAGTTCCGCCGGAAGTACTCCTTGGGCGTCAGCGACAGGTACGGTGCGTGGGAGTCGCGGTAGTTGGCGTAGTCCCACTCGATGCGCGTCAGGATGCCGGGGGCCCAGGAGTTCTGGGCTTCGAGGTAGCCCACCCGCAGCTTGGGATGGAACTCGTACACGCCGCCGATGATCATGGCGATGAGGGCCTGCTGCATCTCGATCCAGTGGCTGGCCACGTGGCGGTAGAACCGGTTCTCGCCGTACAGCTCGTTCATGTGCGAGTTCCACGCGCCGGTGCCCTCATGGAAACACCATGACACGTTCAGCTCCTCGTGCAGGCTGTAGAGGGGATCCCAGTAGTTGGAGTGCCAGAAGTGGCCGTTCACCAGGTTGGGGCGGATGAACGACGCCACCGCGCCGAGCTCCTCCACCGCCCGCTTCAGTTCGTGGCACGCCAGGTTCACGTCGTGCAGCGGCAGCATGGCGGCGAACTTCATACGCTCCGGGGAGTACTGGCAGAAGTCGTGGATCCAGTCGTTGTAGGCGCGGCTCAGGGCGTGCGACATGTGCGGGTCCATGTCGTCCCGCGCCAGCAGGCCCAGCCCGCCGGTGGGGAAGAGCACCGCGATGTCGATGCCCTCCATCTCCATCCCCATGACCTGAGCTTCCTCGTCGTATCCCCGCTCGATGGCGAAGTCCAGGCGGCCCGTGTCCGCGATCCGGGAGGCCGACAACACTCCGGTGGCCGCCCCCATGATCGGCCCCGTGGCCTTGGACGAAGCCGCCTTCTTGCGGTGCTGCTGCATCTCGGAGTCCGCGCCGGTGGGCAGCCCGTCGATGGTCCAGGTGCGGCGGCTGATCTTCCCCTTGCCGTCCACCGCCCAGGTTACGCGCTTCTTGAATTCGGGATCCAGGTGCTTCTCCAGGAGGTCCCCGGGTTCCTGAATGTGCATGTCGCTGTCCACGAAACGCAGGCCGTCTTTCATTGTCGTTCCTCCTTGTCCGTCCGGGTTCAGGGCACCGGTCGTGCGGTTCGGACGGCGTATTCCATGCTCAGAGACGACACTACAGCAAGTGCGGAGGCACGGTCAACGTCTACGCGGGAGTGCCCGGAGCCTGCTTCGGTCGCCGGCATACCGCGAATGCGCGTCGTGGCGCGGTCATGGCGTCGCCGATACGACTGACGGTTCCGTGGTGCTCTCCCCGTTGGCGATACGCGCACGGTGATAGCACACCGCGACCAGGACGGCTGCCTGGACTCGTTCGAAGCCCTTCCGCACCAGCAGCGGCCATGCCGCGCCGTGGGGCGCGATTCCCTTGAAGGACCATCGAAGGCCGGCGACCGGCACTCCGTTCAACAGCATGATCCCGAGGAGTCGTGGCCAGTGACCGGACGTGAGGTTCCAGCAACGTCTCAACGTCTCGGAGACGCTCGTACGTTCAAGCGCGACGACCGGTATGAACAGGAGGAACCGGCAGTCGATGGCGATGTTCACCAGGAGGGTCAGCGCTGACAGACCATACAGGGCGAACTCTCTCTCGGAAGAGTCCGCCTCCCACGTCAGGACGAAGATGGCTGGCAAACGCATCGGCAGGTTGACGACGGCGCGCACGAAGGCAAGCACGAAGATCCTCGACGCGAGCACGTAGAACGGACGATGCAGGATGGCCGGAATCGCTCTCGCCACGGAGGCCGCCGATCCTGCCAATGTCGGTCGGCGGCCGGTGAGATCAAGCAGGACGACCAGGGCGATGACGGCCTCCAGGGGTATTCTCGACATGGAGTGCAGCACCGTTTCCGAAAGCTGATAGTAGACGGCGATGGTTGTCCGCGTGGTCTCAACGGGGTCGACGAGCCAACTCATCACGAAGCGCAGGGCATAGCCCACCGGAAACGCGACGGCTGCCATCAGCGCGGCGAACGGCACGACGTTCCGCAGCAGCACCCACCACGACCGGCCTACGGTCCGCCACACGGGGATCTTCCCGCGGTGGTTAGCGGCCTGCGTCGTGGTGCCAGGCGACGGGTCGGGTTCCATGGTCGTGGTCTCCCTCCAGACCGTGTGACTGTAGACATTCGGCGGGTGTGTGTAAATAACCAATATTCGTTCCATAATAGGAGTCGCGGTAACCGCTCGCCACTGCTCGCGGTTTGGCGCACCAAGGAGGCCGACCATGAATGGAGAAGGTTCGGGGGTCATCCGCATCCACCTTTGGATGGCGTTGGTCTTGGCGTCGTTGGCAACGGGCTGCACTGTGGCAACGGACACCGGGCGGCTGGCGGCGGTGGCCGACGCGGGCATAGCTTACGCCGACAAGGTGCCGCCGTTGTTGGAACGGGCGTATGAGCTGGCGGCGGCGGTCGATTCGGCAGCTTTGGTCGTGGCACGTAACGGCCTGTCAGCAGAGCAGCGCCGGGACAGGCTCCGGGAGTTCGACGTGGCGATGACGGAGCGGCTGAAGGAATACGTAGCCGCCGAGCGGCATAACGAACTCCTGCGATCATACTTCCTGGCGCTACGCATCGTGCTCAAACCCGACGGGCCGAAGGAAATCGGCGCTGCCGCGAAGCGGCTGACGGCGGCCCTCGGCAAGTTGTCGCCACGGCTCAAGAAGGCCCGCATGGGCGATGTCTCGGTGAGCGGGCTCATCGAGCCCGCCGCACATATCGCGGTGGCGTCGTTCCGGTCCGCCGCCTTGCGCCGTGAGCTCGAAGCCCGCGGACCGACCATCGAACGCGAGCTGGCCGTGCAGGAAGCCCTGGTGAGCGCCCTGGCACGTCAGGTGCGCGCGGACCGGGAAGTGCTGTCGACGCGTTTCCGGTCCGCCGAGGTGGTGGAGCCGTATGTGAGCGCGGCGCGGCTGCCCAGGACCTGGCCGGCGCGGCGGCTTCGGAGCCTGCGCGGCGCGGGCGACGTGGAAGCGGCGCGGGCCGCGGAACAGGCCATTCGTTCGTTGCGGCAGGCATACGTGGCCGCGCTGGAGGGACGCCTGGATTCCACCCGGGCGGCCGAGCTGGCCACCACCGTCGAGGGGTTCGTCGAGTTGGTATCGCGACTCGGGGCCGAAGCAGGGAGGGCCGTCCGATGACGCCGGGAGAGGTGCGGGGCAAGACGCTGGCGGAGTTGCGCCGGGCGCGGAAGAACATGATGTCGGCTGAATGGCTCGCGGGAGTGGAGGATCTCGCCGAGGCCGGGCGCACGTCGGCGGCGACCGCGCTGCTGGACGTCTGCCTGGCCATCCGGCGGCTCGAGAACGCGGGTGCCGCGGAGATTCGGCGGCAACTCGCCGACCATGAACAGGAGCTTGAACGGGGTGTCCGCGGTCTTGAGCGGGCAGGGGAGAGGCTCCACCGGATCAAGACGTACCTGAAGGCCGCCACCGCCCTTGCGGCGACGGTGGGCAAGGTGGTCAAGCCCCTTTGACCTCCGTCATCGCAGGATGGTGCGGAACGGTCGCTTGAAGCTCCTGGCAGGCAGGTTCCTGGGTCCTCTTCTCTCGCGCACCAGCCACGCATCCGCCGTCAGCTCGATGCCGTCCGCATCCGTGCGGCAGAAGCTCACCGTCATGAAGTGCTCTCGTGTCCGCTGCCTGGGGTAGTCGGACAACAACCGTCCCTTGCGGGACTGGACGAAGAAGCGCCCACCGGCCGCGCCGTCCTTGTAGTAGTCCACCTTGCGGCGCGGCCAGTCCAGGTCACGGGCGGCAGTGACGGGAGGAAAGTTCTCGGGTCGGTCCGTTGCCACGCCGGCGGCCACTCCGTTCAGGCCGGTCAGGTTCGACATCGGTGACGATACGATCTCGATGAGCCGCGCTCCCCGCTTTCCGATGGGGACGCCGGCGATGCGGCCGAAGTGCACGTCGCCGCTAAGGACGACGACATCGTGCGGAACGGAGCCCAGGGCGTCCAACAGGGCCGTGTACTGTTCCCGGTAACTGCGGAGGTTCCGCTCCACGCGGTTCCGTTTCACAATCAACGGCTGCGGTACGACGAGGACTCCGGGACAGGAACGGCGGCGCGCCCAATCGAGCAGTCTCCTGAACGATACCTCGGGAAGAAAGTCGTCGGCCGTACGGTACGAGCGCAGGTCGGCAAAGCAGACGGACAGGTCCTTCCCAAGCGAAAACGCCTCGATCACCGGAGAGCGCTGGATGTTTCTTACGGCGTCCCGAGCGGCCTTCTGCCAGGAGTCGCGTACGTGCGCGAGTTTCAGGGCCAGAAGGGCAGGGATCAGGGAATCGTGAAAGGGGTAGTCGTTCCAGTACTCGTGATCGTCGGGCAACATCCATGTCCCGCCCCGGCTCAGGATGCTGCCGAGGGCCTGCCAATGACTGGCGTAGTCGTCGGCAATGCGTTCGCGGATCTCCCGTGGTATCAGCGACAGCGAATCGAAGCCAATGTCCAGATAGACCTGGTCTCCCGACAGCGCGGTGATGTCAGGGCGGACCGTTTCGTTGCCGCGCTCATAGAGCGCGCGGTAGGACGCCGCCGCGCAGCCGCCGTCGCGATCATTGTAGAAGCAGCTCCCGAGGCCGATGGTAAACGCGCGGCTGCCTTTGCGCGGCAGGCGCGGCGGCAGCGTGCGAAAGGCGCCGGAACGAAGCGGCTGCCAGCCGCGGGCAATGCCGGCTTCGGGATTCGCCTCGACGCGGCGTTCGAACTCCACGCGGTAGTCGCTCCCGGCCCTGAGTCCCCGGAATGTCACCACGGTGAAAAAACGCCGCCTCATGCCCCTGAAAGGCCGCCGCCAGTCCGGTCTGCGAATGACTCTCGCCCGGAGCTCGCGGCCTTCCTCGAAGAGCCGCACGCGGGCGCGCTCCGGCATTTTCAAGGCGGGGAACAACGTGCCCACCCAAACCTCCACCGATGTCTGGCTGACCCGATGGA
>JAPOQB010000761.1 GCA_026710965.1 Deltaproteobacteria bacterium
ACAATCTCGGCGATGGCTTGTTCGCCTTCCTCGCGGCTGGGCGCCTTGCCGTGCCACTCCCAGCGGTTCTCCATGAAGCTGACGCCTTTGCCCTTGACGGTCTGGCAGACGATCATGGTGGGGCCATCGCGATGCTGTTCGGCCGCCTTCAGCGCGTCGAGGATGGCGGGGAAGTCGTGGCCGTCGATCTCCAGCGTGTTCCAGTTGAAGGCGCGCCACTTGTCCAGCAGCGGCTCCAGGCTCATGATGTCGTCCGTCGCGCCGCTCAACTGGATGTGGTTGTAGTCCATGAGCACGCAGAGGTTGTCGAGCTTGAAGCGGGGCGCGGACATGGCCGCCTCCCAGATCTGTCCGGCCTGGCACTCGCCGTCGCTGATGACGCAGTAGGTACGGTAGTCCTTGCCGCCGGCCTTGCCCGCCAGCGCCATTCCCACGGCCACCGACAGGCCCTGTCCGAGAGAGCCGGTGGAGGCTTCGACGTAGGGGAAGCGATGCCGGTCCGGGTGCCCCTGCATCCGGCTGTTGAGCTTTCGGAGGCTCAGCGTTTCCTCCCGCTCCAAATAGCCGGCCCGGGCCAGGGCGGCGTACACCGCGGGCACGCAGTGCCCCTTTGACAGCACGAAGCGGTCCCGATCGGGCCAGTCCGGCTCATCCGGGCGGTGGCGCATCTGATGGAAGTACAGCGCCGTGACGATGTCGGTGCAGGACAGCGAGCCGCCCGGGTGGCCGGAGCCCGCCTCCACCAGCATGCGGATCACGTCGACTCTGATTTCCTTGGCTATGCCTTCAAGTTCGGGGATCGTCATGAGTTACACCATGGTCTGCCCGCCGCAGATGTTGAGGGCCTGCCCGGTAATGCCCGAGGCCTTGTCCGACGCCAGGTACACCGCGAACCGGGCGATCTCCACCGGGTCCAGAAACCGCCGGATCGGCACCGCCGCCAGCGCCTGCTGTTTGAAGGACTCGGGGTCCGTTCCCAGTCTCTCGGCAATCTGCTCGATGCCGGTACGGGACATCTCCGTGTCCACCCATCCGGGACACAGGGCGTTGACGGTGATGCCCCGGGACACCAGCTCCAGCGCCAGCGCCCGGGTGAAGCCGATGAGCCCGTGCTTGCTGGCACAGTAGGCCGCGTAGCCGGGAACGCCGAACTTGCCGAGCACCGACGACATGTTGATGATCCGGCCGTGGCCGTCGTCGCCCATGATGCCCAGCACTTCCTTGGTCAGCAGGTAGACGCCGGTCAGGTTGGTATCGACGATGGCGTGCCACAGACCGTCGTCGGCCTCATCCATGGGCGTCATGCCCGAGGCCCCGGCGTTGTTCACCAGGATGTCGACCCGGCCCCAGTGCTCGCGGATCCGGTTGACGCAATGGCGATTGCCGGCCTTGTCGGTGACGTCGACGGCAACCGGCAGCACCGAATGGCCCTCCGCCCGCAACTCCTCCGCCACGGCTTCGAGACGCGCCCAGTCGCGCGCCGCGATGACGACTCGCGCGCCCTCCTGTGCCATGGCCCGGGCCACGGCCTTGCCGATGCCGGTGCCACCGCCGGTGACCAGCGCTACTCGTTCGGGCAGTTCCAAAGAATATGTACCGTCAGGACCGCTTGCCGGTCAGCGCCCCGAGCAGCCGCGCGATGGGATCGTAGAACCGCGTTACCACGCGCTCCTTCATGGGGATGATGGAATTGTCGGTGATCTTGATGTTCTCCGGACACACCTCGGTGCAGCACTTGGTGATGTTGCAGAAGCCCAGGCCGGCTTCCTTGCGCAGGAAGTCCAGGCGGTCGTCGGTGTCCAGCGGGTGCATTTCCAGGCTCGCCACCCGCACGAAGAAACGCGGCCCGGCGAAGCTCGGCTTGTTCTCGTTGTGGTCGCGGATCACGTGGCAGACGTCCTGGCACAGGAAGCACTCGATGCACTTGTGGAACTCCTGCACCCGGTCAATGTCCTGCTGGTACATGCGCCGGGTGCCGTCGGCCTCCTTGGGCTTGGGCTTGAAGGGCGGAATGGTCTTGGCCTTCTCGTAGTTGTAGGACACGTCGGTGACGAGGTCGCGGATCAGCGGGAAGGTCTTGATGGGCGCCACCGTGATGGTCTCGCCGGGCTCGAACGTGTTCATGCGGGTCATGCACATGAGCCGCGGCTTGCCGTTGATCTCGGCGCTGCAGGAGCCGCACTTCCCTGCCTTGCAGTTCCACCGCACGGCGAGATCGCCGGCGTGCATGGCCTGGATGCTGTGGATCACGTCCAGCACCACCATGCCCTCCTCGAGGGGCACGCTGTAGTCCCTGAACTCTCCGCCACTGGCGTCGCCGCGCCAGACCTGCATCTTCGCTTCCGCTCCGTTTACCGCACCGGCTGCTTCAGGCATCAAACTTGCTCCTCGACGATTTTCTTGAGTTCCTCGGGCATCTCCGGCAGAGGCTCGAGGGAGACCGAGACGCTCCCGTCCTGCCTGCGGGTCACCACGTTGACCGTGCCGAATTTGGGATCCGGGTCCGGGTAGTCGTCCCGGGTGTGTCCGCCGCGGCTCTCCTTGCATTCGAGAGCCGAGAGGGTGGCGGCCTCCGCCACCCCCAGCAGGGACTTCAGGTCCAGCGCCAGGTGCCAGCCGGGGTTGAAACGCCGGCCGCCTTCGACCTTCACCCGCGCGGCGCGGTCCTTGTACACCGCGATCTCCTCCAACGCCTTCAGCATCTCGCTCTCGGTGCGGATGATGCCGACGAGGTTGTGCATGGTGCGCTGAAGATCGCTGTGAATGGCGTAGGGGTTCTCATCCCCGCGGTCGGTGAAGGGCTCCAGCATCAGCGCCGTGAGCCGGTCCACTTCAGCCGGGTCCGGCGCTGGCGAGGCGGCCGCCCCCAGGGCGTAGTCCGCGGCCGAACCGCCGGCGATGCGCCCGAACACCAGCAGGTCGGACAGGGAGTTGCCGCCGAGCCGGTTGGCGCCGTGCAGGCCTCCCGCCACCTCGCCCGCGGCGTAGAGTCCGGGGACCGTGGTCGCCGAGGTGTCGGCGTCCACCCGGATGCCGCCCATGATGTAGTGGCAGGTGGGACCCACCTCCATGGCTTCCTTGGTGATGTCCACGTCCGCCAGCTCCTTGAACTGGTGGTACATGGACGGCAGCCGCCGCTGGATGTACTCGGCGTCGCGCCGCCCGGCGATGTCCAGCAGCACGCCGCCGTGCTCGGTGCCGCGCCCGGCCTTGACCTCGGAGTTGATGGCCCGGGCCACCTCGTCCCGGGGCAGCAGGTCGGGGGTCCGGCGGTTGTTCTTCTTGTCCTGGTACCAGGCGTCGGCTTCGGCCTCGTTGTCCGCGGTCTCGGCCTTGAAGAACTCCGGGATGTAGTTGAACATGAAGCGTTCGCCCTCGGAGTTCAGCAGGGTGCCGCCGTCGCCGCGAACCCCCTCGGTGACCAGGATGCCGCGCACGCTGGGGGGCCAGACCATCCCCGTGGGATGGAACTGGACCTTCTCCATGTCGATGAGGTCGGACCCCACCTCCATGGCCATGCCCATGCCGTCGCCGCTGTACTCCCACGAGTTGGAGGTCACCTGCCAGCACTTGCCCGAGCCGCCGGTGGCCAGCACCACGGACTTGCAGTTGAAGCTGATCAGGTCGCCGCTCTCGCGCCAGTAGCCCAGCACGCCGGTGACCCTGCCGTCGTTCATCAGCAGGTGCTGGATGTTGCACTCCATGTAGACGTCGATGCCCAGCGCCACGGTGCGCTGCTGCAGGGTCCGGATCATCTCCAGGCCGGTGCGGTCGCCCACGTGGGCCAGCCGTGCGTAGCGGTGGCCGCCGAAGTCGCGCTGCAGGATCAGGCCCTCGTCAGTGCGGTCGAACAGCGCGCCCCATTCCTCCAGCTCCAGCACCCGGTCCGGCGCCTGCTGGGCGTGGATCTGCGCCATGCGCCAGTTGTTCAGCAGCTTGCCGCCGCGCATGGTGTCGCGGAAGTGGACCTTCCAGTTGTCCTCCGGCCAGACGTTGCCCATGGCCGCGGCGATGCCGCCCTCGGCCATCACCGTGTGGGCCTTGCCCAGCAGCGACTTGCAGATGATGGCGGTCTTGGCGCCCTTGTCGTGGGCCTCGATGCCCGCCCGCAGGCCGGCGCCGCCCGCTCCCACCACCACCACGTCGTAGTCGTGTGTCTCGTAGCTCTCGCGGGCCATTAGAAGAACCTCAGATCCTGAATGACGCCGGTGGCCAGGAGGCGGACGTAGACGTCGGTCAGGCCCACCCAGACGAGGCTCACCCAGGCGATCTGCATGTGCTTCTCGTTGAGCTTGGTCACGATGCCCCAGACCTTGTGGCGTCCGGCCGCGGTCTTGAAGCTGTTGAGCCCGCCGCCGCAAAGGTGCCGGCACGAGTGGCAGGAGAAGCTGTAGAGCGACAGCAACGTGGCGTTGGCGATCAGCACCAGGGTGCCGAGGCCCATGCCGAAGCTGCCGCCGAAGTTGAAAGCGATGAGGGCGTCCCACCACAGGAACGCCAGGATCGGCAGCGACGCCCAGAAGAAGTACCGGTGGATGTTCTGCAGGATGAACGGGAAGCGGGTCTCGCCGGAGTAGCTGCTGGCCGCGTCCCGCACCGCGCAGGCCGGCGGCGACCAGAAGAACGACCGGTAGTAGGCCTTGCGGTAGTAGTAGCAGGTGAGACGGAAGCCGCCGGGGATCCACAGGATCAGGATGGCCGGGGACCAGTTGTACCACGTGCCGAAGAGCGGCACGCTCACGTGCTCGCAGTTGATGGCCAGGCACGGAGAGTAGAACGGCGAAAGGTACGGCGCCGCGTAGTAGTCACCGTTCTGAAGCGCGGCCCAGGTGGAGTAGAGGCCAAAGCACCCCAGACCCAATACCACCAGCATCGGTTCAAGCCACCACAGGTCCTGCCGCAGGGTTCTCTTGTTGTCGATTGCTATGCTGCTCATGATTCGGTAGTCTCCGCGCTCCTCTTCGCGTGTGATTTCACTGTTTCTTTCTCACGATTTCGTAACCCAGCTCGTCGATGCCGGACAGGATCTCGGCCAGGGCGGTCTCGTTCTCGACCCAGGCATGGCCGAGCCTGACCTTCACGGCGTAGTAGTAGCCGAAGGGGAGCTGCCCCTTGCGGAACTTGAACAGCTCCCGGGCCAGGTTGACGGGATTGGGCTTGTACTTCTGCTTGCTCATCTGTCGAGGGGTCCGGTCCCTGGCCGTTCGCCCCGGGCACGCTTCCGCGGCTCGGGACGAAACGGGAGGGAGAATGCTGGTTTCCTTGCGCCGCCGCAGGCCCCGCGCTCGTACACAAGCTCGCGACAGCGACGGCGCCGGTAAAGTCGAAGGAACTCGCTAGGTCAGCATGTCGACCTTGTCGTTGACCGCCTTGGTCGACACGATGTGCCGCCCGAGCTGCATCTCGTCGGTGTCGAAGCCCAGGGCGAGACCCAGGAGCTGCGGCAGATGGATGATCGGCAGGTCGATTTTCGCACCCTTCAGGCCTTCGGCCCTCGGCTGGTTGCCGTCGAGGTTCAGATGGCACAGCGGACACGGCGTCACCATGCAGTCGGCGCCGTTGCCCTTCGACTCGCCGGCATGCTTGGCCACCATGCCCAGGGAGGCTTCCTCGTTGGAGGCCAGCACCGGGAATCCGCAGCACTTGGTCTTGCCGCTGATGTCGACGTTCTCCGCCCCCAGGATGCCGGTGAGCTCCTCCAGATAGGTCCGGCGGCCGCCCACTTCCTTGGTCGGAACCATGATGGGCCCGGGCCGGCGCAGGAAGCAGCCGTAGAAGGGCGAGACCTTGAGGCCGTTCAGGGGGCGCTCGATCAGCCCCTTGAGCTTCTCGATGCCGTAGTCCTCGAACAGCACCCACAGCATGTGCTTGACCTCGGTGGTGCCCTGGTACGACAGACCCTCCTCGGCCAGGTACTCGCGATTGATCTCTTCCCGGTACTCGGGGTCCTGCAAGCGGTCGTTGGCCTGGCTGAAGACGCCCTGGCAGGTGCTGCAGATGGTCATGATCGGCAGGCCCATCTGCTCCGCCTTGGCGAAGGTCCGCGCGTTGATGGGGTCCGACAGTTGTGTCGGCATGCAGCCGGCGCCGGTGCACGACACGTCGTTCATTTCCTCGAGCTCGAGCTCGAGCTTCTCGGCCACCTTGCAGGCCGCGGAGTAGAGCTCGGGACAGCCGCCCTTGGCCACACATCCGGGATAAAACGCGTATTTCACTTGGAATCCTCCGCTTTTTCGAGAATGCGCTTGATCTGGTCGGCCCCCGGGCGTTTCTCGTGACGGCCGGGCATCTTCCCTCTCCGCAACGCTCTCACCGCGGTGGGCAGGAGCTTCATGAGTCCGGTCACGTTGGTCAGGCCCTCGGTCTCCATGGCCAGTTTGCGTTCATCGAGCCAGCCGGTCTCTTTCACCGAGTTGATGAAGCTCGCGTGATGCCGCCCCACCTTCTCGTGCTTGATGCCTTCCTTGAAGGCCACGTCGCGTATCTCCATGATCTTGCTGGAGGGGGCCAGTCGGCGCGGGCATTTCCCGTCGGCCTCGTAGCAGTGGACGCAGTCCCACAGACCCTGGGGCTGCTCCACCACCTTCATGCGGGCGTCCATCCTGGCCCCGGTCTCCCGCGGGTCCATCACGAAGCGGTAGCCCTTGACCATGGCGGCGGGCCCGAGGAAGTCGAAATTCACCGGCAGCACCGCGCATCCTTCGTCGCACAGGCCGCACTGGTAACAGCTCATGGTCTTGCGCACGTCCGCCATGTCCGACTCGGAGACCAGGTTTTCCGTGGGCGCGAACTCGTCTTCCGGCTCCATCCACGGCTTCATGGCGGCCATCTTGTCCCAGGAGAACTTGTCCATGTCGAACACTAGGTCCTTGATCACCGGGATGTTGCGCACCGGGTCGCACAGGATCTCGGGGCCCTTCGATGTCACCGCGGAGATCTTGGTGGCGCAGGTCAGCTTGGCGCTGTAGTTGATCCGCACCGCGCACTCGCCGCAGGTGCCCTGGCAGCAGGAGGCCCGGAAGGCCAGGGAGTCATCCTGCTCATCCCGGATCTTCTGGAGTCCGTCCAGGACCGTGGCGTCCTCGGGCAGATCCACCTGGTAGGTCGAGTAGCTCGATTCGCCGCCGTTTTCCGGGTCCTTGCGATGAACCTTGTAGGTGACTTCCATGGGTCCTCCTTGGCCGGCGCGTCACGCCCCTGTCCGCACGCGGACGGGCGGGCCGCGGCGTCCGCCGTTATGCCGATACCGCTCGGCTATCGAGCTTCGGTGAGCCGTCCTGTGAGCGCACCACCGTGTGCGCCTTCCAGTTCGCGTCGTCCTTTTCCGGATGATCGCTCCTGAGATGGGCGCCGCGGCTCTCGGCGCGGCCGCGGGCGGCCAGGGCCGTGGCCTCGGCCAGCTTCAGCAGGTTGCCCAACTCGATATGGCCCGCGAGCGCGTAGTTGTAAATCCGTGACTTGTTGTTGACCCGAAGCGCGGCGTGCCGCTGCCGCAGCGCGCGGATCCCTTCCTGGGCCTCGGCCAGCCCGGCGTCCGTGCGCGCCACCCCGAGGTTGGCGTTCATCAGCTCGCCCAGCTCCCGGTGGATGGTGCCCAATGTGTCGCCGGAGGAGCCTCCCGAGGTGATCTCCGCCAGCCGATCGCCGTCCGCGGCGGCCCCGGAGCCGTCTCCGGCCCTGGCGCCCGCCGACTTGGCGTGTCCCGCCGCCGCTTCTCCCACCCGCCTGCCGAATACGACCGCTTCGGTGAGGGTGTTGCCCGGAAGGCGCCCGCCGCCGTTGAGGCCGTTGTGGGCGCACTCGCCGACGGCGTAGAGCCCGGCCACCGAAGTCTCTCCGGCGGCATTGGTTTCGATGCCGCCCATGGGCCGGTGCGCCACCGGCTGCACCGGGACCGGGTCCTTGGTGACGTCGATTCCGGCCATGATCTTGACCACCTCGGCGGCTCCCGGGAAGCGCGACATCAGGTCCTCGACCGGTCGTAGATCGAGCGACACCGGCCCGCCGCCGTTCTGGCCGGCCTTGTGAACCTCCGCCGCGAGCTGCGCCCTGGAGAGGCCGGCCGCGCCCACCAGCGTGTCGCCTCCGGCGTTCACCAGCTTCGCGCCCTCGTTCAGGGTCGCCTCGCTGATGAGCGCCGTGCGGGCGCCGCTGTACACCGTCGGATGGAACTGCACCATCTCCAGGTCCACCAGGCCGACGCCGAGGTCGTAGGCCAGCATCAGGCCGTCGCCGGTGGTGCCCACGGCCGACGTGCACGGACGGTACAACTGGGTGGCGCCGCCGGTGGCGAGGACCACCGCGCCCGCCCCGAAGGTCTCGAGCTGGCCGCTTCGGTGCCCCAGGGCCACCGCGCCGGTGCACACGCCGCCGTTCTGGATCAGCGACGTGACGAACCACTCCCGGAAGCACGGGATGTCTTCTCTCTGAAACTGTTCGTGCAGCACGTGCAGGACCATGTGCCCGGTGCGGTCGTCGGCGTAGGCCGCCCGCTGGACGCTGCTGGAGCCCAGCGCCCGCCGGTCGATGCGCCCGTCGGCATCGCGGTTGAACGGCACGCCCACGCGCTCGAGCCAGATGACCTCGCGGGCCGCGTCCGCGGCCAGCGTGTTCACCGCCTCGGCGTCGCACAGGCCGTCGCCGGCGCTCATGATGTCCTGGGCGAATTTTTCGGGAGAGTCGTCGTGTCCCAGCGGCGCGTTCAGGCCGCCCGGGGACAGCGCCGAGTTGGTCCGCAACGGATGGACCTTGCTCAGCATCGCCACCGAGGCTCCGGCCCGCTTGGCGGCAATGGCCGCGCGCAGACCGGAAGCGCCGCCACCAATAACGAGAACATCAAAATCCGGCAATGGGCATCCCCTTTTCTTCGGACAGTGGCACGCAAATCCCTGCTTTTTGAGGGGTATAGCAAAACCCGCTCCAACGCGTCAAGGTCGGTTTCCGGCGCTCTCCGCGGCCCCTGGCGCGGTCCGCGCCAGGCCCCTGTCGGGCACCGGCCGGTGGCGTGCGGGCGGGCGATGCGCTATGCCGGAAGGCCTATGGAACGGGACTCCCTGGCGCGTGTCAACCGGGTGGTGGTCCGCTGCCGGAAGTGCCCGCGGCTGGTCGCCTGGCGGGCCGAAACCGCGGCCGATCCGCCGCGGCGCTATCACGGATCGAGCTACTGGGGCAGGCCCCTGCCCGGATTCGGCGACCATGCCGCGCGGCTCCTCATCGTGGGCCTGGCGCCCGCGGCCCACGGCGGCAACCGCACGGGCCGCATGTTCACCGGAGACCGCAGCGGCGACTGGCTGTACCGGGCTCTGCACGAACACGGGTTCGCCAACCAAGCCACCTCGGTGGACCGCGACGACGGCCTGGAACTCATGGACTGCTACATATCGGCCGCCGTGCGCTGCGCGCCGCCCGCCAACAAACCGGCCCGCGACGAGTTCGACAACTGCCGCGGCTATCTGGTCCGCGAGCTGGGACTGTTCCCGCGCCTCCGGGTCGTCATCGCCCTGGGAAAGATCGCCTTCGACTCCTACCTCAGGGCCGCCGCCGAGGCCGGTCAGCCGCTCCCCAAGCCCCGCCCGAAGTTCGGCCACGGAAGCCGCCACGACCTCGACAACGGCCTGACCCTGCTGGGCTCCTACCACCCGAGCCAGCAGAACACCTTCACCGGCAAGCTCACCGTGCCCATGTTCCACGACGTCTTCCACCGTGCCCGGGCGCTGCTGGACGGTGAGCCCGGGCGAGTTTGAACATCGTCACCGGTTTCATGTTATGGTTCCCGCGAGGAGAATTTCCCATGGCGCGTGAAGGCTTGCAGGATTACCGGGAAACCGAGGCCGAGCTCCGCAAGCGAGTGGAGGGCGAGGTCCGGTTCGACCACTACTCGCGGCTGCTCTACGCCACGGACGCGTCCATCTACCAGGTGGAGCCCGTGGGCGTGGTCATCCCCCGCCACAAGGGCGACGTCCAGGCGGTCATGGAGGTGGCCAATCGGCACCGGGTGCCGGTGCTGGCCCGGGGCGGCGGCACGTCGCTGGCGGGCCAGACTGTGGGCCATGCCATCGTCACGGACTTCTCCAAGTACATGAACCAGGTGCTGGAGGTGAACCCGGAGGAACTGTGGTGCCGCGTCCAGCCGGGCGTCGTTCAGGATGGCTTGAATACTCACGTGGCGCCCCAAGGGATGCTGTTCGGGCCGGATACCTCCAC
>JAPOQB010000762.1 GCA_026710965.1 Deltaproteobacteria bacterium
ATGATCATGTGGCTGGGCATGCGCGGCGCCATGTCCCCGGAAGTGAAGCTGGTGCACGAGAACTACTACGCCCCCATGCTGACGGGGATGGGGCTGTTGCTGCTGGAAGACACGGCGTCGTCGTGAGCGCAGGGCGCCCGCCGGACAAGCCGGACGCGTTCCGGGTGACGCTCCTGGGAACCGGCCGGCCCAAGCCCCAACCGGGACGCACCGGCCCGGCGGCGCTGGTGGAGGCGGCCGGCAAGCGGTTCGTCTTCGATTGCGGCCGGTGCACGCTGCAACGCCTGGATGAAGCCGGCGTACCCCTGGGCGAGCTCAAGTACCTGTTTCTCACCCACCTCCACTCGGACCATATCGTCGGCATCCCGGACTTCTGGCTGACCCCGTGGATCTTCGGCCGCGGCAACGACCCTTTGCGGGTGTGGGGGCCGGAGGGCACCCGCCGGATGATGTCCAAGCTGGCGGAGGCCTTCGAGTTCGACATCCACCTGCGCCGCGACGTCGACGAGCGGCTCGACCCCGGCGGCGTCGAGGTGATCGCCGAGGACGTGGAGCAGGGCCTGGTCTACGAGGAGGACGGCCTGCGCATCACCGTCTTCGACGTGGACCACGCTCCCATCAAGCCGGCCTTCGGCTACCGCATCGACTACGCCGGCCGGTCCGCGGTCCTTTCCGGCGACACCCGCTACAGCGAGAACCTCATCGAGTTCGCCCGGGGCGCGGACCTGCTGGTGCACGAGGTCGCCGCCGCCCCGCCCGAGGAGCTCCAACGCTCCGAGCGATTGGCCCACATCATCGGACACCACACTTCGCCGGAGGAAGCGGCATCGGTCTTCTCCCAGGTGAAGCCCAAGGTCGCCGCCTTCACCCACGTGGTCTCCTACGGCATCGAGCGTAGCGCGATCATCGAACGGACCCGGGCGGGTTACGCGGGCGAACTGGTCATGGGCGAAGACCTGATGCGGTTCGAGATCGCCGACGAGGTGACGGTGGTGCCGCCGGCCTCCCGGGAGTCTGTCTGAGTAATCGGTCCGTCCTTCGACTTCGCGTCGCTACGCTCAGGACGAACGGTTTTGTCGGCATTCCTCCGTTCGTCCTGAGCGTAGCGAGCCTTGGCGAGCGAAGTCGAAGGACCCCTTTACGGCTCCCGAGAAATCTCGGACAGACACCACACTAATCCTCGGCCGGCAACCCCACCATATCGGCCACCCGTTGCGCGTAGTGGTTCCAGGTCCACTCGTAGACTTTCGAGACGGCGGCCTGGAGGCCTTGTTCCAACACGAAGGCGAAGGCGTCGAGGTCCGCCTGGGGAAGCGGCTCCAGGGCGCGTCCCCCGGTGGCGCGGGTGGCGTCCAGGGTGACCTTCGCCAGCATCTCCAGCCGCAGCGCCAGCAGGGTCACGGCTTCGATCGTGGGGCCGATGACGGTGAGGCCGTGTCCGCGCATGAGGCAGCAGTCGCGGTCGCCCATCGCGGCCATGAAATCCGCGGCCAGCTCCGGAGTGTCGATGAGCACCGACCTGGGATAGACGGGGATTCCGCGGATGGCGGCGCCGAGGCTCAGGGGGTCGTAGGAGCCGTAGATGGGCCGCAGCTCGAGGCCGGCGATAGTGGCCACGAGACAGTGGTAGGGGTGGGCGTGGAGGACGGCCTGGGCTTCCGGCCGCGCCTTGTAGAGCTCCCCGTGGATCGGCAGCTCCAACGGCACCCGGTATCCGTCCACCTGCTCCACCGTGCGGTCGAAGCCCAGCCGGCGCACGTGGCGTACGTCGGAGTAGAGCAGCCCTTTCTCTTCGTCCCCGAGCAAGCGCATGAACATCTCGCCGGTGCCCGGTATCCGCGCCGACAGATGGCCGAGTATGTCGCCCAGGCATCCCTGGCTGGCGAGGATGCGGGTGCCCAGCGCGATCTTGCGCCGGAGGGTCTGCAACGATTCATCCATGATCATCCTTTCAGGAGCGGTCGCCGGTAGCCGTATGCGCACGTGTAAACCGCGAACGCCCCGGAGTGTCAAGCATCCCTTCCCGAACTTCCGCCTGGTGGCAACCCCAATTGAAACAACGGTGGCCTTGATCTATGGTCAGCCTGATCCATGACCGCGTACGCCACCATACAGGAGATGTTGTCGCACCAGGTCGCGGAGCGGCCGGATCGTCCTTGCCTGGTCCACGACGACAGGCGTTGGAGCTACGCCGAGTTCGCCGAGGAGGTGGAACGGGTGGCCCGCGCTTTCGTCGCCCATGGCCTTCGGCGCGGCGAGAGGGTAGCGCTGCTGCTCCCCAACTGTCCGGAGTTCCTCTGGGCCGTGTTTGCCATGGCCCGCACCGGCGCGATGTTCGTCCCTCTCAACACCGCGCAGACGGCAAGCGAGCTACAGTACCTGCTGGCCCACTCCGAAGCCCGTTTTCTGTTGACCACCGATGCCTTCACGCCGGTGATCGAGGCGATCCGGAGCGACTGCCCCGACCTGGAGTGCGTGGTAACGCTCGATTCCGGGGGCGGTAACGGGAACCTCGGGCGGGATGAGTTCCTGGCGTCAGGCGGCCGTGCACCCGGGCTGGGGGCGGTCGCGCCCGAGGATCTCGCCTCCATCATCTATACCTCCGGCACCACCGACCGCCCCAAGGGCGTCATGCTGAAGCACTACGCTTTCGCTTTCGCCCCGAGCCACAGGGCTCGCGCGCTTGGATGGACCGGGGACGACCGGGTTTTGGTGGTGATGCCGTTGTTCCACGTCAACGCGCTGTGCCACATGACCCTTGCGATGATGTCGGCGGGCGGCGTGGTCGTGCTCCAGGAACGGTTCAGCGCTTCCCGGTTCTGGGATGACGTCAGGAAGCACGGCGTCACCACGTCCAGCATCATGCAGACCATCCCGCGGATCCTGTTGAACCTGCCACCGGATCCGGCGGACGCGGACACGCCGTTGCGGCAGGTGATGGCGCTCCTGCCCCCGGACGTGCACCTGGAGTTCGAGCGGCGCTTCGGCGTCACCGCGGTTCCGTCCTACAGCCTTACCGAGGACCTGTTGAGCGTTCTAGGCCCGCTGGAAGCGTCCCGCCGGAAGCTCGGCAGTTGCGGCGTGGCCATCGCTCCGGAGGTGCACCGGCTGCGCATCCGCAACGACGAAGGGGAGGACTGCGCGCCCGGAGAGCTGGGGGAGATCGTCAAGCAGAGCCCGGCGGTGATGCTGGGGTACTACAAGAACCCCGAGGCGACGGCGGCGGCGCTCCGGGACGGCTGGCTCCACACCGGCGACCTCGGCCACCTGGACGAGGACGGGTTCCTGTACTTCGTCGACCGCAAGAAGGACATGATCAAGCGCGGCGGAGAGAACATCGCCTCGGCCGAGGTGGAACGGGTCCTGACTTCCCATCCGTTGATTGCCGAGTGCGCGGTGGTGGCGGTCGCCGATCCCATCCGGCAGGAAGAGGTCAAGGCGTGCATCGTGCTGGGGCCCGGCGGCTCCCGGGAGACATTGCCGCCGGAACAACTGTGGGAGTTTTGCGCGGAGCACCTGGCCCCGTACAAGATCCCGCGGTACCTCGACTACCGGAAGGAGTTGCCCAAAACGCCCAGCTCCAAGGTGCAGAAGAACCTGCTTCGGGAAGAAGGTCTGGCCGGCGGCGTGGCGGATCGCCAGAGCGTGGAACGCTGATCACGAGGACCCGAAACGGGAAGGGGCGCCATCGGCGCGCCTTGACAATGAAGCGTGCAAGGGATGATTATGGCCGGGTCCGAGGCAACGGTGCCGCAACTATTCCCGGCGCCGTAACCATTCCGTGAACAGAAAGGAACACACAGTGGCCAAACGCAACGACAGCACCGCGCAAAAACATCGACCCAAGAATCTTGGCAGCCCGAAAATGCGCTGGGGCAGCGACGTGGTGGCGGCGGTGACCCGCAAGCTGAATCTCAAGTACATCGCGCTGGTCCCGGGGGCGAGCTACCGGGGGTTCCACGACAGTCTGGTGAACTACCTGGGGAACGAGAATCCGCAGATGGTCACCTGTCTGCACGAGGAGCACTCGGTCTCCATCGCCGACGGCTACGCCAAGGCCACGGATGAGCCCATGGCGGTGGCGCTTCACTCCAACGTGGGGCTGATGCACGCCACCATGACCATTTTCAACGCCTGGTGCGACCGGACCCCCATGGTGATCTTCGGCGCCACCGGCCCGGTGGACGCCCACAAGCGGCGCCCCTGGATCGATTGGATCCACACCGCCGCCGACCAGGGCGCGATCATCCGGAACTACACCAAGTGGGACGACCAGCCGTCCTCGCCGCAGGCGGCGGTGGAATCCGTGTTGCGGGCCAACCAGATGGCCCGCACCGCCCCCTGCGGCCCGACCTACGTCTGTCTCGATGTGGGCCTTCAGGAGGAGCCGCTCACCGAGGAGGTGCTGATCCCGGACGCGTCGCGGTATGCTCCGGCGGACCCGCCGTGCGCGCCGGCGGCTACGGTGAAGCGGGTCCGGGCGCTGCTCAAGAAGGCCAGGTTCCCGGTCATCCTCATGGGACGCGTGTCCCGGAGCAAGGCGGACTGGGACCGCCGGGTCCAGTTGGCGGAAGCCCTCAACGCGCCGGTGCTGACCAGCTCCAACGATCCGTCGTCCTTCCCCACCACGCACGCGTTGCACCTGGCCCCGCCGGGACTGCGGCCGTCCAAGCAGGCTACGGCGCTGGTCAAGAAGGCCGACGTCATCCTGAGCCTCGACTTTCTGGACCTGGCGGGCTATCTCCGGGGTTGCCTGGGAGAGTCGCAGACCCAGTCACCGCCCGACAAGACCATCATCCATTGCTCCATGGACACCTACCGCACCAACGGCTGGAGCATGGATCACCAGGCGCTCCCGGCGGTGGACATCCCTGTGGCGTCGACCGCGGACACCTTCGTGGAACAGCTTCTGGACGGCTTCGGCCGCAAGCGCCCCGCGGCGGCGGGTTTGAAGAACGTCACCCATTGGACCCGTACGCCCACCGGCAAGGCCCGGCCCAGGCAGGGCGTCCCCATGACGGTCATGGACATGGCGCTGACCGTGCGCGAGTTCGCCCGTGACAAGCCCGTGACGTTCGCGCGTCTGCCCATCGGCTTCTCCGGCGAAGGCTCGGAGTTCACGGGTCCCCTGTCCTTCATGGGCAATGACGGCGGGGGCGGCGTGGGCAGCGGTCCCGGCCACGCCGTGGGCGCGGCGCTGGCGCTCAAGGGCAAGGGCCGGCTGGTGATAGGGGTCCTGGGCGACGGCGACTACCTGATGGGCTGCAACGCGCTGTGGACCGCCACCCACATGGATCTGCCGCTGTTGGTGGTCATCGC
>JAPOQB010000480.1 GCA_026710965.1 Deltaproteobacteria bacterium
CCCGGCGTCGGCGTGCTGCTCATCCTCACCGTCGTCCTGCCCTTCAGCCTGACCATGAGCCCGTACCACGCCATCGCCTTCCTGCTGGGCATGGGCGCGGTCTCCAACACGGCCAACACCTTCCCTTCGGTGCTCATCGCCGTGCCCGGCAGCGCGGGGTCCCAGGCCACCATCCTCGACGGCTACCCCATGGCGCGCAAGGGCGAGGCCAAGCGCGCCTTCGGCGCCGCCTTCATGGCGTCCGCCATCGGCGGCGTGCTGGGCGCCATCGTGCTGCTGGCGTCCCTGCCGATCCTGCGTCCGCTGGTGCTGAGCTTCGGCTCGCCGGAGTTCTTCGTGCTGGTGTTGTGGGGCCTGAGCGCCATCGGCGTCCTCAGCGGCAAGGCCCCGATCAAGGGGCTCATGGCGGCCATCCTGGGGCTCCTCATTGCCACCGTCGGGGTGGACGAAAAGACCGCCATCGAGCGCTTCTCCCTGGACACCGCCTACCTGTGGGACGGGGTCAACGTCATCCTCATCGGCCTCGGGCTCTTCGCCGTACCCGAGCTCATCGACCTGGCCGTGCGGCGGACCAGCATCTCCGAGACGGAGAACCTCGGCAGCGGCCTCGTGGAGGGCATGAAGGACGTCTTCCGGCACTGGTGGCTGGTGGTGCGTTGCAGCGCCATCGGCGTGTGGGTGGGGGTGCTGCCGGGCCTGGGCAGCAGCGTCGCCGACTGGTTCGCCTACGCCCACGCGGTGCAGACCGAGAAACACAGCGAGCGCTTCGGCACCGGCGACGTGCGCGGCGTCATCGCCCCCGAGAGCTCCAACAATGCCAAGGAGGGCGGCGCGCTGATTCCCACCATTGCCTTCGGCATCCCGGGCAGCACGTCCCTGGCCATCATACTGGCGGCCTTCGTGTCCGTGGGCATCCACCCGGGCAGCCGCATGCTCACGGACCAGCTACACCTGACGCTGGCCATGGTGTGGGTGCTGGTGCTGTCCAATCTCATGGCCACCTCCCTGGCTATGGGCTTTGCCGGGACCTTTGCCCGTCTCTCGCTGCAACCCTTCTACGTCATCGTGCCCATCACCCTGATGCTGTGCGCCTCGGCGTCGTTCGCCGCCAGCTACGCCCATGAGGATCTCTACGCGTTCCTGACCTTCTCCGCGGTCGGCTACCTCATGAAGCTGTTCGACTGGCCCCGGCCGCCGGTGCTCGTGGCCGTGGTACTGGGCTTCCAGATGGAAACCTACCTGTGGCTCTCCATCGCCCGGTACGAGTTCGCCTGGCTGCTGCGCCCCTCCGTGCTGCTGTTGCTGGCGCTGGTGGTCTTCACCTTGTTGCTGCCCGCGATCCGGAAGCGGCGCGAGCAGGCGCGCGACAATGCCCCCGCCGAAGCCCCCGACGACCCCCGGCTGAGGATCGGCAACTGCCTGTTCTCGCTGTGCTTCGTGGCGCTTCTGGCCGCGGCCGTGAGCCTGTCGCTGGAATGGCCGCTGCGGAGCGCGCTCATCATCTACTCCCTGGCGGGTGTCGGCATCCCATTGGCGCTGCTGCAGATCGGCCTGGACGTCCGGCGAATACGCCGGCACCGGACCCTCGCCGCCGCACCCGACGCCCCGGCCGGCGCCTCCGACGTCCTGCGCCGCACCGTGGAGGTCCTGCTCTGGATCGCCGCGCTCGTGGGCGGCATCATCCTCATCGGCTTCCACGTGACCCTGCCCCTGTTCACCGCCGCCTACGCGTTCGTCTACGGCGCCCGCTGGCATGTGGCTCTGCTCTTGGGAGCGTTGGCCGAAGGCTACCTGTATCTGGTATTTGATCAGTTGCTGCATGTCTTGTGGCCCGAGCCGCTCCTGCTGTCGAGCTGGAGCTGACAAGCCGCCGCAAAGCCCTGAGCAGAGAAGAACACCCGTCCGATGGCCGCCAGGAAAAGACGCACGAGCACGCGCAGAAAGAGCAGGCAGGGGGGCCGCGCCTGGCTCCTGCTGCCGGTCATCATTCTGGTGGTGTTGCTGGGGTGGCTCTATCGACACGAGATCGTGGATCTCGCGACCTTCCGGTTCAAGGGAATCGACTTCTCCCAGCCGCCCCGGGAAAGTCCCCAAGACAGCCACGGGATAACGGAGAAGGACAGGAAGGAACTGGAGAAGATTCTCGAGAAACAGTGATCCGCGAATCTCCTCCGTCCCCCCTCCAGTCAAGCGGGCTTACAGCCCGGTAGGCAGGTTGTAGAACCGTTCGGCGTTGCGGGACAACACTGCGGTCTTGTCTTCTTCGGTGAGCTCCTCGCTCTCGATGACCTCGCCCAGCTCTTCCTTGCAGAACTCGTTGTTGACCTCGTGCGGGAAGTCCGAGGAGTAGACCCACGGCTTGTTCCCCACCATCCTGATGGCGTGGGCCAGATCGGGTTCGTGGCCCTCGCAGCCGACGAAGATCCGGCCTTCCTCGATGTGCCGTTTGCAGTACTGGCTGACGCTCTCGCCTTCCTTGAGCTGCAGGAACTCACCGCGCGGATCGTGCTGGATGTGGGTCTCGTAGGAACGATCGAAGCGCTCTAGACACATCAACAGCCAGGCCACCCCACCTTCGAGAAAGCCGACGCGCACGTTGGGGTACTTGTCGAAGATGCCGTTGAAAACGATGCCTCCGAAGGAGATCATCTGCCCGAAGGGGTGGCCCAGCGCATGCACCGGAGCGTAGGGATGCAGGTCATCCATGCCCAGGTTTTCGTGGGCCCCGCC
>JAPOQB010000767.1 GCA_026710965.1 Deltaproteobacteria bacterium
CAACTGCGTTTGACGTTGGGGTTCTGAAACACGAAGGCCGCCTCCATGAGGGTTTCCCGGTAATCGAGCTCGGTGCCCCCCAGGTAGAGCAGGCTCTTCAGATCCACGATGACCTTGGCCCCCTCCTGCTCGAAGATGCGGTCGGTGGGCTTCGGGTCGTCGAGATCCATCTTGTATTGCAACCCGGAACAGCCGCCGCCCACGACCTTGAGGCGCAGACCGGTAAGGTCCCTTTCGTCCTGATCGAGCAACTCCTTGATGCGGTTGGCGGCCTGTTCGGTTATCTGGACCCCTGTTGCCATCTTTTGTTCCTATGAGCCGTCAGCGGCCTTGCCCGGGCGGCAAACTACTTCCCGGCGAGCGCCTGCGGCCGGCCTCGTTCCCGCCGACCGCTTGGCATAAAGCGGCGAGAGGCCGCGCAAACGGGTCACTTCCTCCTCCACTCGCCGCACCACATAGTCCACCTCTTCCTCGGTATTGAATCGGCCCAGGCCGAAGCGGATGGAGCCGTGGGCGAGGTCTTCGCGAATGCCCATGGCCTTGAGCACGTGGGAGGGCTCGAGCGCCGCGGACGTGCAGGTCGAGCCGGAGGAGACGGCCACGTCGTTCAAGCCCATGATCAGCGACTCGCCTTCCACGTAGCCGAAGGCCACGTTCAGGTTGCCGCACAGACGCTCGGTGGGATGCCCGTTCAGGTGGAGCTCGTCGAGGCGCGCGAAGAGGCTGGCTTCGAGCCGGTCGCGCAGGCTGGCGATATGGGCCAGTTCCGTCGCCATGTCGGCCCGCGCGAGCTCGCAGGCCTTGCCGAACCCCACGATGCCGGGAACGTTCAGGGTGCCCGACCGCATGCCGCCCTCGTGGCCGCCGCCGTGAATGGTCGGGCTCAGGCGCACCGGCGGTTTTCTCGCACTCACGTAGAGCGCCCCGATGCCCTTGGGCCCGTGAAGCTTGTGAGCGGTCATGGAGAGCAGGTGAATCCCGCACGCGGCCACGTCGATGGGCATCTTCCCCACCGCCTGGGTCGCATCGGTGTGAAAGAGCACGCCGCGCTCCGCGGCGATGCGGCCGATTTCCGCCAGCGGCTGGATGGTGCCCACCTCGTTGTTGGCCGCCATGATGGAAACGAGCAGCGTCTTGTCGTCGATGGCGGCCCGCAGCTTGTCCAGGTC
Source organism: Deltaproteobacteria bacterium (assembly GCA_026710965.1). Classification (GTDB taxonomy): domain Bacteria; phylum Desulfobacterota; class Binatia; order UBA9968; family JAJDTQ01; genus JAJDTQ01. The sequence goes on from JAPOQB010000767.1 coordinate 1,170, forward strand.
CACGGTGCCGTGGGCGTCCACCGGCAGGTAGGTGACCCGGTAACCGTGGCACTCCAGGAACTTGCAGCAGTCGAGCACGGCCTTGTGCTCGACCGCGCAGGTGACGATGTGGTCGCCGCGGTCCCGGTAGAGCTCCGCGACCCCCTTGATCGCCAGGTTGTCCGACTCGGTGGCCCCGCTCGTGAAGATGATCTCCTTCGGCGCCGCGCCGATCAGCGCGCCGATGTTCTTGCGCGCCTGGTGCACCGCCGCTTCCGCCTCCCAGCCGAACGCGTGCTTGCTGGCCGAGTTGCCGAACTGCTCGGTGAAGAACGGCAGCATGGCATCCACGACCCGTGGGTCCACGGGCGTGGTCGCATGATTGTCGAAGTATACGGGGACTTTCACGAAACAAACCTCCAGAACCAATCAACTTAGGCCCTACGCTAGGTGAAAGTCAAGAAAGAGCCGGCAAGGCGGAGTGTGCGGCGTGCAGGCTCTTCAGGTATTGACCCGTGGCGGACCCGGTCACGGCCATGAGATCTTCCGGTGTGCCCGCCGCCACCACGTATCCGCCGTTCGCGCCGCCCTCGGGTCCGAGATCCACGATGTAGTCGGCGTGCCGCAGGAAATCCGGATTGTGCTCGATGGCGATCACGGTGTGGCCGGATTCCACCAGGCGGTCGAGGATCTCCACCAGCTTGCCCACCTCCTCGAAGTGCAGTCCGGTGGTGGGTTCATCGAACAGGTACAG
>JAPOQB010000407.1 GCA_026710965.1 Deltaproteobacteria bacterium
CTGCACGGGGTGCTGCCGGTCCCGGGTCCGGCAACTCTGGAGTTGCTGAAAGGGTTTCCCGTCGAGGATGCCAACCTGGAGGCGGAGAACGTCACCCCCACCGGCGCCGCCATCCTTTCGGCGCTGGTGACGCAGCGGGGCGAAGCTCCGGCCATGCGCATCGAGCGGACGGGCTACGGCGCAGGCACGCTGGCATTCCCGGACCGGCCCAATGTCCTGCGGATCGTGCTGGGGGAGAGTGCGCCGGCCTTGGGCCATGAGCGCATGCTGGTGATGGAGACCCAGATCGACGACATGAATCCGGAAATCTACGACTACGTGCTGGACCGCCTGTTCGCGGCCGGCGCCCGGGACGTGACGCTTTCGCTGGTGCAAATGAAGAAGAACCGGCCGGGTACGCTGTTGCGCATCCTTGCGGAGCCGGGACTTCGGGATACGTTGGCCGGTATCGTGCTGCGGGAGACATCGACCCTCGGGGTTCGCTGCTACATGGTGGACCGCCTGGTGTTGCGGCGGCAGGTCGTGAAGCTCAAGACCCGTTTCGGTATTCTCACGGTGAAGGTGGCCGAGGAGCCTGGAGGGGGAAAGCGGGCGACGCCGGAATACGATGAGGCGCGGCAGATCGCGGCGTCCAGGAAGATTCCGTTGAGGGCCGTCTACGACGAGGTTACCCGTTGTTTCGGCGGCGGCCCTTAACAGGTTGTTGAAAAGCTATACTTGACACGAGTCGGCGCCCTTCGACTTCGCTTCGCTACGCTCAGGGCGAACGGGGTCTTATCAGGATTCCCTTGACTCAACCGTTCGTCCTGAGCGTAGCGAACCGAAGTCGAAGGGCGCCAGACGGAGTTTTTCAATAACCTGTTGACAGGCCATGGACCAGTTTCGAGGGCGTCCTGTCCTCGGCGAGGGCAGGATGCCCTCGCTCCCAGGTCGCCCCGGATGGGGCTTACGGCGCTCCCATCACCTGCTTCAGGTAATCGAGTTGGGCATGCCGCTCGAACAGGCTGCCCAGGTCGGCGCGCAACTCCGGCGGTGCGCCGGCGGCCTCTCTCTGCGGCCGCAGGAACGGAATCTTCCCGACGCACGGCACCCGGGTCATCTCCTCGAGCGTCTCGGCGTTGGTTGCGGTGGCCGGCGTGCTCTCGCTTTCGATATCGTTCAGGAAGTAGCCGGAGACCTTGAGGTTGAGGCAGGCGGCGTGCTCCAGGGTCAGCAGGGCATGGTTGATGGCGCCGAGGCGGTTGCCCACCACCACCAGCACCGTGAGCCCCAGCTCCCGGGCCAGATCCGCGTAGGTGTAGTTGGAAATCAGCGGGACCAGCAGGCCTCCGGCGCCTTCCACCAGCATGAGATCGTGGATGGCGCCCATGTCGCGGCACAGCCGCACCAGGAAGTCGGGCCGGATCTGAATGCTGGCGTGGGCGGCGGCCACGCTGGGGGCCACGGGAACGCCGAGCCGGTAGGGGCAGATCCGCTCGATGGACTCGTCGCTGCCGGCCGCGGCCTTGAGGAACGTGGCATCCTGGGGCACCAGGTGGCCCTTCTCGTTCCGGCACCCGGACTCCGCCGGCTTCATCACGCCGACCTTGAACCCCGCGTCCTTGAACGCCGCGGCGATGCCGCACGCCACCAGGGTCTTGCCCACGCCGGTGTCGGTGCCGGTGATGAAGAAGCCGCGGCTCATGAATCTTCCGTGACCCGCCGGATGGAGTCCCGCACCACGTTCACCAGGGTCTCCAGCTCGGCGTCGCCGATGGTGAGGGGCGGCAGCATGATCAGCGTGTCCCCCAGCGGGCGGACGATGACGCCCCGCCGCCGGGCTTCCAGTACCACCTGGTTGGCGATGCGCACGCCGGGGTCGTAGCGTTCGCCGCGCTCCTTGTCCTTCACCAGCTCGATGCCGGTCATGAACCCGCGCCGGCGCAGCTCCCGCACGTGGGCGAGGGTAAGGATGTCCTTCCGGAGCCGTTCC
>JAPOQB010000768.1 GCA_026710965.1 Deltaproteobacteria bacterium
CAGCAGCGACAGCGCCCCGAGGACGATGGGGACCGTGATTCTCTCGAGGTCCCGCAGGAAGATCGCGCTGAAGATGAGGGAAAAGAGCGGGGTGGTGTTGAGCAGCGGGATCATCACCGAGACGTCGCCGAGGTTCAGGGAGGTGAACACCAGCAACTGGGAGATGGCCGAGACGAACGCCGTGGGCACGAAGTAGGGCACGCTTTCCCGGCTCGGAATCACTTCCGAGAACTGCCGCCTGATCCACAGGTAGACCACGAAGATGGTGAGGGAAGTCCCGGTCGTGATCGCGCCGGCCACGAACGGGTTGGGCAGGATGAGCAGGCCGGCCTTGCGGAAGTTCTGTGACACCCCCGCCAGGAATGCCGCCATGATCGGGTAGAGGGCGTCGAGGAGGCGCCAGTCGCCCTTGGTGGAGCCCTTCCGGTAAAGCACCATCCATCCGCCGGCGACGATGAAGATTCCCCCGAGATAGACCGAGGCGACCGGGCGTTCGGCGAGAAAGACCACCGCGATGGCCACGGAGAAGAGCGGTCCGATGCCCCGGAGAGGCATGGCCCGGGCGACTCCGAGGCGCTCGATGCCGATGTAGAGAAAGATCCGCGCCAGCAGGGGCTGGAGCGTGCCGCTGGCCATGAAGTAGAAGGCCGCGGGGGAGCGTACGATGGACAGCGGGAAGTTCAGCAGCACGTAGGACCACGTTAGAACGGTGGTGACCAGGTAGCTGAGGAAGGCGGCGCTGAGCACGCTCGACGTGCGCGCGCCCTTGCGCACCATGATCGAGTCCACGGCCCAGCCCATGGCGGAGATGAACGGAACGATTTCAGGGCGCATTCAGCCTTCTCGTCTAGCCGATACGGAGGGCATAGGCAAACGAGGTATACGCGGTGCTGCGACCCACCGGGGTGAACCGAGAGTGCTTGACGGCTGTCGTGGGGACGGCTACGGTAGCCCGCTGTAGCATACCCCGTTACCTTTGCGATCTTCCCAATCGTCCATCATGAAACCACCACCGTTCCGTTACCATACGCCCCGGTCCCTGCCCGAAGCGCTGGACGTCTTGCGCGAGTCGCCGGGAGAGGCGCGGGTCCTGGCCGGCGGCCAGAGCCTGGTGCCGCTGCTGAATCTGCGGCTGGCCTATCCCGAGGTTCTGGTGGACCTCAATCAGGTGGAGGGGCTGTCCTATATTCACGACAACGGCGCCCGGCTTTGCATCGGCGCCATGACCCGCCAGCGCGAGGCGGAGTTCTCGGAGCTCTTGGCGGCGCGTTGCCCGCTGGTGGTCGAGGCACTGGTCCAGTTGGGCCATCCGGCCATCCGCAACCGCGGCACCATCGGCGGCAGCCTGGCCCACGCCGATCCCGTGGCCGAGCTGCCCTGCGTCATGACGGCGCTGGACGCCGAGTTCGTGGTGGCCGGACCCGGTGGCGACCGCGTGGTGGGCGCTGGTGACTTCTTCCTGGGTCCCTACGAGACCGCGCTGTCGAGCGGCGAGATCCTCCTGGAGGTGAGAGTTCCCCTGGCGCCGGCCCCGCCGCCGGCGAGCTTCGTCGAGTTCAGCCGGCGCCACGGCGATTTCGCCCTGGCGGAGGCGGCGGTGGTGCTGGAAGGCGGCGAGAGCTGTACCGGCGCCCGGGTGGTTGCCGCGGGTCCGGCATGGACGCCGTCGCGGCTCGAGGCGGTGGAGCGGCTGGTGGCCGAGTCCGGAGTGGGCCGGACCGACCAGGGGTCACAACGCGAGCTGGTGGAAGCCGTCGGCCGGACGGCGGAGGGCGCGGTGGCGGCGCTGGAAACCCACGCCGACGCCACGCCCTACCAGCAACGGCTGGCGGCTGTTCTCGTGACCCGGGCGGTGGCGCAGGCGCTGGAGCGATGGAGTCGAAATTGACGGATCAACCGGCGGACAGGCGCGCCATCTCGGTGACGGTCAACGGCAGGCGTTGCCAGGGCGAGGTGGACGTGCGCAAGACCCTGGCCGATTTCCTGCGGGAGGACGGCGGCTTTACCGGCGTCCACGTGGGCTGCGAGCACGGCGTCTGTGGCGCATGTTCGGTGTTGATGGACGGCGAGGTGGTGCGGTCGTGCATCCTCTTCGCGGTGCAGGCGGACGGCCACGAGATCACCACCGTCGAAGGGCTCGGGAGCGAGGAGGAGCTGAGTCCGCTGCAGCAGGCCTTCGTGGACCACCACGCGCTCCAGTGCGGCTTCTGCACGCCGGGCATGCTGCTGGCCGCGGTGGACCTCTTGAAGCACTGCCCCGACCCCACCGAGGCCCAGGTGCGGGAGGCCCTGTCCGGCAATCTTTGCATGTGCACCGGTTATGCCGGCATCATCCGGGCGGTGCGCGCCGCCGCGCCGCACATGGCGCCACATTTGAAAGGCTGACCGTTTCCCATGGAAGCATCCTCCACGCAATGGAAGGGCCAGGCGGTTCCGCTCCGCGAGGACCTGAGATTCTCCACCGGCCGGGGCACCTACATCGACGACATGAAGTTCCCCGACACGCTTCACGTCGCGTTGCTGCGGAGCGTCCACGC
>JAPOQB010000770.1 GCA_026710965.1 Deltaproteobacteria bacterium
CCGATGCGCGGAAATCCCATGAAGTCCTTGAAGTTGTGGTACCGTCCACCGGGAATGAACGGGCCGGACTCCGAATCGAGGCCCATCTTGCGCTGCAGCAGCTTGAGCAGCGGCCGGGGAATCTGGCTGTCGTAGATGAAACGGACGGGGGCTCCGGACCGTCGCTGCTTGAGGCCCTTGGAGATCTTCTCGATGTAGCTCCCGTACAGGTCGTCATCGAGGTCGAGCTGCGCGTCCCGTGTCAGCTTGATGGTGAAAGCCTCGAAACGATCGAACGGAAAGATGGAGAAAATGTCCCTCAGGCAGTAGCGGATGACGTCGTCCAGCAGGATCACGTACTGCCGGTCTTCGTCCTTGGGCAAGATGACGAAACGCGACAGCACGTCCGTGGGGATTTCGATCAACGCGTATTCCGACCGGCGGGAGCCGCTGTTGTAAAGGCAGATGGCGAGATAGATCGCCTGGTCCTTCAACTGCGGAAACTCCGTCAGGTGATTGATCATCAACGGGATCAGGGTGGGCCGAAGCTTCTGCTGATAGAATTCCTTGATGAAGGTTTCCTGGGCCGGGGTGAGCTCATTTTCCTTGATGATGGAGATGCCGTGCTCTTCAAGCTCCTGGAGTATGCTGCGGTACGTGCTCTCGAACAGCGCCTGCTGTTTCAGGACGACGGCGTGGATTTCCTTCAGGACCGCGGCCGGGTCCTCGCCCATCAGCCGCCGCGCGCCCGCGCCGAACTGCTCGAGACGCCGGAGATGGGCCACTCGCACACGAAAGAACTCGTCGAGATTGGATGAGAAAATGCCGAGGAAGCTGAGCCGTTCCAGCAGCGGGACGGAGATGTCCGATGCCTCCTGGAGGACGCGGCCGTTGAACGCCAGCCAACTGAGCTCCTTGTTACGCAGCGGCAGCGTGGATTTCTGTTTGCGGTTCGGCATGGCAACGGGAGCAGAGAAACTACTACAAACCCGGCCCCGGTTCAATCCGAAATGGGGTGGGTGTCAGGTGGCTTCGAAGTGGTACTGAAGATCGTAGTAGGCGGTGAGATCCGTGCCCTTGCCCGGCGCCATGTCGAACGAAACGCGGAGGTCGAGCGGCACCTGCAATCCGGGAAGGTTGAGCTCGGTGGTGGCCGGCAGCGAGGCTAACTCCTTCACCGCCCTCTCGTCGTCGAGTCCCTGGGCGTCCCGCAACAGTTGCAGGGCGGCGGCGCGGTTGGCGGGATCGTTGCCCCAATCGACGGCCTCGGCGAGGCACTTGAGAAAGTCGACGAGCTCCGCGCGATGGGCGCCCGCCCACTGGGTGGTGACGGCGAAGACCCCGCCCGGGTAGTCCGGCAACACCTCGCGGTAGTCCGCAATGCGTCTCATACCCGCCTCTTCGGCCTTCTTGTCCCAGGGCGGGTTCAGAATACCGGCAAAGGTCTTGCCGCTCTCCATGGACTCGAAGCGGGGTCCGGTGGCGCCGACCCCGTCCAGCCGGTAGTCGTCCCGGTTCAGGTCCAGCCCGTGGGCCTGGAGGATCCGTCTGAGCACCAGGGCATAGGCCGTGTCCACCGCGTCCACGGCCAGCAGCCGTCCGCGCAGGTCATCCCAATCGTGGATCTCGGGCCGCACGTACACCGGCAACGACATGCGTTGGGACGCCTGGGCCACGGCGTGAATGTCGGCGCCCTCGCGTCCCGACCACGCCAGCACGTTGTCGAAGGCCGTGGACGCGACTTCGTAGGTCCCGACGCCGAGGCCGCGCATCTGCTCGGTGGAGCTGCGTGTCACGGTGGTCTCCACTTCCAGCCCGCGCGCGGCGAACAGGCCGCGTTCGCGTCCAATGACGATCGCGGGGTTTTCTCCGAATGTGATGAAACGAATGAGCATGGGGCCTCCGGTGTGTCGGGCAAGTTTCCTTGGGCGGTTCCTACATGAACTCGCCAGGATCCGCCAGCGCCTTTACCGGAGGGTGCGCACGCGGGCGGGTTCGAAACCCGCCCGCGTGCGTGGTTGGTGGAGGGTCTCTACCGGATGGCTTCGTCGCCCCGTTCGTTGGTGCGGATACGGATCACCTCATCCACGGTGGTCACGAAGATCTTGCCGTCCCCGATCTTGCCGGTCTGGGCCGACTCCAGGATGGCTTCCAGCGCGCTCGGCAGCAGTTCCTCGGGCAGCAGCACCTCGATTTTCACCTTGGGAAGGAAATCGACGGTGTACTCGGCCCCGCGGTAGAGCTCGGTGTGGCCCTTCTGCCGCCCGAAACCCTTGACCTCGCTGACCGTCATGCCGGAGACTCCCACCGCGGTCAGGGCCTGTTTGACTTCGTCCAGCCGGAACGGCTTGATGATCGCTTCTATCTTTTTCATGAAGTTCCTCCTTGATTCCCGCGCATTTCGTTAGCCCGTCTTGTGACGCAGGACACTGGAGCGGGCATTGCTCCTACCAGCTATAGCCCCGCTCCTCGTGTTGACTCAAATCCAGGCCCATCTGTTCCTCGTCGTCGGACACGCGCAGACCCATGGTTGCGTTGAGAATGCCGAGAATCACCAGGGTTCCCACGAAAGCGAAGACCATGGTGGCCGCCACGCCGACGAACTGGATCCAGAGTTGTCCGGGGTTGCCGAAGAAGAGGCCGTCGGCGCCGCCGGAGTTCACCAGCGTGGAGGCGAACAGGCCGGTGGCCAACGCGCCCCAGATGCCGCCCACGCCGTGCACCCCGACCACGTCCAGGGAGTCGTCGTAGCCCATGCGGGTCTTGAGGTTGCAGGCCGCGTAGCACAGGATGCCGCCGCCCGCGCCGATGATGATGGCGGAACCCGGACTGACGAAACCGGCGGCCGGGGTAATGGAGACCAGGCCCGCCACCGCGCCGGTGGCCGCTCCCAGCAGGGTCGGCTTGCCGCCGGTGCACCACTCGGTGAACATCCAGGCCAGCGCCGCCGCCGCCGCCGCGGTGTTGGTCGTAACGAACGCGACGGCTGCCAGGCCGTCGGCTGCCAGCGCGCTGCCGGCGTTGAAGCCGAACCAGCCCACCCATAGAAGCGACGCGCCGATGACGCTGAACGGCAGGTTGTGGGGCATCATGTTCTCCCGGCCGTATCCACGCCGCGCGCCGTAGACCATGGCCGCCGCCAACGCGGAAATGCCCGAACTGATGTGGACCACGGTTCCGCCGGCAAAGTCGAGAGCGCCCATCGCCCCCATCCAGCCGCCGCCCCATACCCAGTGGCACAGCGGTGCGTAGATGAAGGTGCTCCACAAGAGCACGAACACGATGAACGTGCTGAACTTCGCCCGCTCGGCGAACGCGCCGGTGATCAAGGCCGGTGTAATGATGGCGAACATCATCTGAAACACCATGAAGGCCAGGTGCGGGACGCCGGCCACCAGGTCCGGGTTGGGTTCGGCCCCGACCCCGTTGAGGCCGAACCAGTCGAGGTTGCCGATGAGGCCCCCCACGTCGGGCCCGAAAGCCAGCGTATAACCCCAAAGCACCCACATGATGCTGATCAGCGCCACCACGACGAAGCTCTGCATGATGGTGCCCAACACGTTCTTGCTGCGGACCAGGCCGCCGTAGAAGAGAAACAATCCCGGAATGGTCATCATCAGGACCAGAGCCGAACACATAAGTATCCAGGCGGTATCGCCGCTGTTGATCTGCGCCATTTTGCCCCCCGTCGAAAGTGTTATTCCACGCCGGCCGTTCGTTACGCCGGGCGGATGACGCGGAATGACGCAAATAAGGTGCCAACGGGAAAAACAGCCTGGGGTGTGTCGCTGTCCGGCTCCCGCTCCCTCCGGGACGGGGCCGGGGTGTGGGCGCCCCGGAGCAGGTGCTTCGTCGGGGACAATGAACGCCGGGTTTAGCTGCCCAACAAGCAGGCAATTGCGTAACGACTAGGCAGGGGAGTCCGGTTGTTATCCGGCCCTGAGCCGTTGCCTCAGACCGTGGTGCTGCTCGCGAATCCCCGCCGGCAGCCGGTCTCCGAACTTCTCGAAGAATTCCGACTGGCTTCGCAGGTTGGTGCGCCAGCCGTCACGGTCCACGTGCAGCAACCGGCTCATGGCGCCGCCCGTCAGGTCCGCGCCGTTGCACTCGATGCTCGACGGCTTGGGCAGGTAGCCGATAGGGGTCTCGTCCGCGGTGCCGTCGTCCCGGGAGCGCTCGATGACCCACTGGAGCACGCGCAGGTTCTCGCCGAACCCCGGCCACAGGAAGCCGCCCTGATCGTCTCTCTGGAACCAGTTCACGCGGAAGATCTTGGGCGGCCGGGTCAGCCGCTTGCCCATGGCAAGCCAGTGGTTCCAGTAGTCGCCCATGTTGTAGCCGCAGAACGGCAGCATCGCCATGGGATCTCTGCGGACCACACCCACCGCTCCGGTGGCGGCGGCGGTGGTTTCGGACGCCAGGGTGGCGCCGAGAAACGTCCCGTGGGCCCAGTCGAACGACTGGTACACCAGGGGAACGAGCTTCTGCCGCCGGGCGCCGAAGAGGATGGCGCTGATGGGGACGCCGTTGGGGTTTTCCATTTCGGGGGAGATGGACGGACACTCGCGGGCGGGGACGGTGAAACGGCTGTTGGGATGGGCTATGGGGCCCTCCCTGGAGGCGCCCCAGGGACGGCCGCGCCAGTCGGTGACGCTCCGCGGCACGGGATCGTCGTGTCCCTCCCACCATACGCCGCCGTCGGGCTTGAGCCCCACGTTGGTGAAGATGGTGTTCTGCTGGATCGTGCGCATGGCGTTGGGGTTGGTCCTGGAGTTGGTCCCCGGGACCACGCCGAAGAATCCGGCTTCCGGATTCACCGCCCACAGCCGGCCGTCGTCGCCCACTCGCAGCCACGCGATGTCGTCGCCCACCGTGAACACGCGCCAACCCTTCATGGACTCGGGCGGCACCAGCATGGCCAGATTGGTCTTGCCGCAGGCGCTGGGCAGGGCGCCGCAGACATAGGTGGTCTCACCCTCGGGGCTCTCGATGCCGACGATCATCATGTGCTCCGCCAGCCAGCCCTCCCGTGCCCCCAGGGCGCTGGCCAGCCGCAGCGCCATGCATTTCTTCGCCAGCAACGCGTTGCCGCCGTAGCCGGACCCCACGCTCCAGATGGTGTTTTCCTCGGGAAAGTGGCAGATGAACCGCCGGTCGATGTGCAGGTCCGCCTTGGAGTGGAGCCCCCGGGTGAAGTCATCCGAGTCGCCCAGGTGCTCCAGGGCGACGTTGCCCATGCGGGTCATGGCGCGCATGCTCAACGCGACATAGACGCTGTCGGTGAGCTCGATGCCGACCTTGCTGAAGGGCGAGCCGGCGGGCCCCATGAGGAAAGGGATGACGTACATGGTCCTGCCGGCCATGGAGCCGTCGTAGATCTTTCCGAGCCGGTCGTAGGCTTCGTCCGGCGCCATCCAGTTGTTGGAGGGACCGGCGTCGTCCTGTTCGCGCGAGCACACGAATGTCAGGTGCTCGGTGCGGGCCACGTCGTTGGCCGCGCTGCGGTGGAGGTAACAGCCGGGCAGGCTCTGCTGATCCAGGGGAATGAGATCTCCGACCCGGATCGCCACCTGGGTCAGCCGCTCCCGCTCCTCTTCCGAGCCGTCACACCAGACGACATCATCCGGGCGACACATGGCTGCCGCTTCCTTGACGAACCTTCGAACCGACTCATTCACAACCATGCATTCCCCTTTATTTGCTCCGTTTCTTCTTGGACGAGGTCCGGGTGGAGTCCTGCCTGGCCGGGCGCGCGGTCTCCCGCTTGGCGGGCGCGGTCTTCCCGGCCTTGGGCTTTGCGGCTTCCTGGGCGGCGTCCGTGGATTTGGCGGCCTTGGGCGGCTTGCCGGTGGGATCGTTGGTGATGAAATGCCCGCAGTTGATGCAGTAGACGGTGTAGGCCGGCTCACGGCGATGGTGAACCGTGTGGAAATGCCCCTGGGAGCTGTTGATGCTGATGTCTACCTGGTAGAGATGGATAACGACGTTGTGGTTACAGTTCGGGCACACTACCGTTTCGGGTACATCCGTCTTCGCCATCCGAACTCCAAAAGGGCGGGAAACCCTGCAAAATCTGGTTCCTGAATCGGGTTTTATAGCGTAGGGGCCTGTATCATTCAAATGGCAGGCAAAATGCCGTCCAAGCTACCGTATTTTCACGCCCTTACGTACCCGTTTCACGTCCAGTAATCTTCCCGGCCGCCCTGAACCCACCAGTTCTCGCGCGCCCGGATATCGAGCTCGAACCCCTTCCCGTGCTCTCGCGCGAGCTCGTACAGTTTCTTGGCCAGGGCGAGGTCGACGATGCCCTGACCGCCCTGGTTCTTGTACAGGATGATCTGGTCGTCGTTGGTGCGCCCCTCGGCCTTGCCGGTCAGAATATCAGCAATATCGACCACTTTGTCCCAGGTAATGACGCCGTCCTGGACCGGCCAGTAGATGTCGCCCTGCTGGGAGTCCACCGCCTGCTCGCGCGACAGGGCGACGATGAAGTCGCACCGCCGGAGCGTCCCGTCATCGATCTCCCGCCGGGGCTTGTCGAGGTTGCCGCTCTTTACCAGTTCGATGTTGCTGCCGATCACCGAGATGATGTACTGGCCCGGCTCCAGCCAGGCGCCGTCGATGACCGGGACGTTGGTGTTGGTCATGCACAGGATGATGTCCACGTCCTGCGCCGCCCGCGGACCCTCCTCGACGGGCTCCACCGGCACCCCGGTGATCTCGGTCATCTTCTTCGCGAAAGCCTCCCGGTGCGCCTTGGTGGGGCTGAACACCTTGGCGCTGTCGATCTGTCTCAACTCGGTCAAACCCACGAACGTGGAGTAGGCCTGGTTTCCGGATCCGTAGATTCCCCCCCTCCGGGCGTCGGCCCTGGCCAGCCGGTCGAGACCCACCAGGCTCGTAGCCGGGGTTCGCAGGTCGGCGACCCCGGCCGCGTGCTTGGGACGATGGGCCATGATTCCCAGCAGCGTGCCGCTGTCCGCGTCGTAGATTA
>JAPOQB010000555.1 GCA_026710965.1 Deltaproteobacteria bacterium
ATCGGAATCTACCAGATGAGGACGGAACATGGGTATCGCAGCCATTGATCATTGGGTCCTGGTGGTCAAGGACCTGGAAGAGACCTTCGCCTTCTACCGCAAGATCGGCCTCGACGCCGGCTGGCAGGAGCGTCCCGGCGGTCGCGGGAAGCGTCCGATCATCCGCATCAGCGACACGCAGAAGGTAAACCTGTACGTGGTGGATCGCTATACGACCGAGAGCCCGACCCACGCGCCCAACTTCGCCACGGGGGGCGCGGACTTCTGTCTGCGCTGGGAAGGAACCGTGCGGGAAGCCCAGGATTTCCTCCAGGAGGCCGGCGTCGACGTCATCTCCGGTCCCGTGGCCCGCACCGGCTCCAAGGGCGTCGGCACCAGCCTGTACTTCCGTGACCCCGACGACAACCTGATCGAGCTGATGACCTACGGCGACCCCGCGTACGCCTCGTAGGGGCGACCGGCGGTCGCCCGCGCCACGGCTACGCCGCCTCGGGCCGCGGTCCGACGGTGATGGGGCCCGGTTCGTAGAGAACCTGGTCGATCCCGGATTCGTCCACGTCGAGCTTGTAAAGCCCGACGGCATTGTCCATCAGGATCTTTTTGCGCTCCTCCGCGGAATCGACGTCCTGCAGCGAGTGGGTCCGGCACCACACCGACTTGGGCCACGTGGTGGTGCCGTGGGGGTAGTCCACCGAGTACATGATCTTGTCCACGCCGATCTCGTCGCGGCTGCGGATACCGTGGCGCTCATGCCAGAAGGTGGCCCACATGTTGGTCTGGAAGACATCGCTGGGCTTGCGCGTGAGCGTGGAGTTCTCGGCAACCTTGCGCTCCTCGAACTCGTGGTCCAGCTCCTCCAGCAGGTAGGGCAGCCAGCCCACGCCGCTCTCCACGCTGATGGTCTTGAGCCTGGGGAATTTCTCGAACACGTCCGAATAGAGGATGTTCGAGACGATCTCCATGTGGCTCACGAAGGTCATGGACACGCCCAGGGCGAACTGCGCGCTTTTCTCCAGGGACTTCCAGGGCGGCAGCGCTGGCAGCGCGGTGGAGTGCAGGCAGATGGGCACGTCGAGGTCGCAGCACGCCTGAAAGACCGGGTACCAGTAGGGATCGTTGAAGTGCTTGAGTCCCAGAATGTGCGGAGCGCCGTGCCATACCAGCGCCTTGTGGCCGCGCTTCACCGCGCGGTGGATCTCGGCCACGCACAGGTCCACGTCCCACATGGGCGCGACGCACTGGGCGATGAACCGGGGGGTCACGTCCTGCCACTCGTCGATGAGCCAGTCGTTGTAGGCCTGGATGCAGGCCAGACGGAAGGCCTCGCTGCCTTCCTTCTGGAAGTTCTGGTTGGTGATGCCGATGATGTTGGGGAAGAGCACCGAGGCGTCGAGCTCCTCCTGGTCGAGGACCTTCAGGCGCTCCGAGACCATGTACGTGGAACGCGGGACGTCTTCCCACCTTTTCACGTTGGGGTTGACGCCCGAGACCCGGGCGAGCCCGCCGAACCCTTTGGCGTTGCTGCCCAGCGACCAGGTCTGGGTGCCGTCCGGCAACTCGATGATGTGCGGGATGTCGTCGCCGAACTTCGCCTTGGACATCCTGCTGGTCCATACATCGGGGGCCTCCTGGATGTGATCATCCGCGGAGACGACGCCGTATTTCATCTTTAACGTTGCCATAGGAGCCTCTATCCTCCAGCTTGATCCCGCCGGTCCCCGCTCGGACCGACAACCGAATCTACTCTCGCCCCAAATAGCTTGTCAATCTTGCTGTCCATCGCGCCCGGCGAGAAGGCCAGTGACTTCTTCAAGCGGCATGTACGCGAGGGACGAATCTTCGTGGGATTCGATTGCGACGACGACGGGCTCGGATTCGCCGTGAGCAAGGCGGGGCGGGACGCGTTCCTGTTCGGCAGCGTGTAACCGCCACGCGGCGTTGCGCGGTGCGGTCCCCGGCAATCTACCGCGGGGAACCGGCCCGGCGGAATCTGTCGTGCGATACGGGCAGACTCCGCCGGCCGGGAGAATTCAAACCGTTACTATTTCGGCTCCAGCCAGGTCCGCCACAGGCCGCCCTTGGCGTGCCAGTATTCCTGCGTCGGACCCCGCTCCCAGTTCTTCACCTCGTCGCGCCAGACGTAGTTCCGGATGTTGGACCACCCGACGATGTAGTGGACCACGTCGTCGACGAAGTAAGTTTTGGCAAACTTCTTCCAGATGGCCAGGCGCTTGGCCCGGTCGGGCTCTTCCATGTACTGGGTCACGAGCTTTTCCAGCTCGGGAGTGCAGTATCGGGTGACGTTGCTGACGCCGTGCTTGCCCTCGGCGCAGCCGAGGTGCTGGACGTTGGCCACCAGGGGCTCGCCGGTCCCGCCGGCGCCGTAGACGGAGACGTGAATTTCACCGGCGATGGTCTTCTTGATGAGCTCGGCTCCGCCCAGGTTCTGGAGCGAGAACTTGATGCCCGCCTCGGCCGCCTGCCGCATGATCGGCTCGGTCCAGGGATCGCCCTGGCCGCGGGTGGCTCCCAGGGTGATGGGCTGGCCCGAATACCCGGCTTCCTTGAGCAGGCGCTTGGCCTCGGCGACGTTCCGCTTCCATTTGAAGCCGAGGGACGTCTCCCAGTCGGTGTTCGGGACGCCCCAGGTCAGCACCGGGACGCCGAGTCCGAAGGTGGCTTCGTTGAGGATGGCGACCTTGTCCAGCGAGAGCGCGATGGCCCGGCGCACGCGCGGGTCGGACACGGGCGCCGACTGGGTGTTGAAGGTGAGAATCCTGAGTCCGGCGGCGCCGATGGGCATGTAGTGCAGCCCCTTGATGCGCTTGCTGTCGATGCGCTGCACGAAGGTCGGTCCCAGACGCTCGGTCAGGTGGACGTCGCCCGCCTGGACCGCGGCGGCCCGGGCCGCCTTTGCCCGGATCACGATGAAGCGGACGCCGTCGAGGTAGGCCGCGCCGCCCCAGTAGTCGTCATGCCGGACCACGTGCAGCTCCTGCCCGGGGGTCCACGACTTGAACTTGAACGGGCCGGTGCCCGACGGCGGCGCGCCGCCCTTCATCTTCTGCTGGCCTTTCGCCAGGGACCCGGCAGGGGCGATGTGAAGGGTCGACGTGTTGGCGAGCACCTCGGGCAACAGGCCGCGCGGCCCGGGCGCCTTGAACTTCACCGTGTACTTGTCCACGGCCGTGGCTTCGACGACGTTGCCGGCCAACTGGCCCTGGCCCGCCGCGCCGTTGGCGGGGTCCATGATGTGCCTGGCGGACCAGACCACGTCCTCGGCGGTCAGCTCCTTGCCGTTGTGGAACTTGACCCCCTTGCGGATCTTGAACGTCCACTCGCTGGAATCGGCGTTGGGCGACCAGCTCTCCGCCAGCCAGGGGTGAATGTCGCCCTTCTGGTCGTAGTTGACCAGGGGCTCGTACATGTTGTTCTTGATGTACTCGGGAATGGACGTGAAGGCCACGAAGGGAATCGGCGTGCCGATGCCCTTGGCGTTTCCGAGCTTCAGCGTGCCGCCGATGCGGGGTTTGTCCGCGGCCTCGGCGGTGGAGGTCAACGCCAACGGAGCGACCGAACCCGCATACAAGAGCGCCACGCCGATCAATGAACCGCGCACGATAGCGCGCACGACAGGTTTCAGGGTGCTGCCTTTCATCGCCATAACTCCTCCTATTGAACTGTTCGCTGGAAAGCCTTCGAACCCTACTCTTCTCAGGGTGGCCGCACGCTAACATCGGGGCGCGACAGGTGTCAACGTGCGCTGGCAGGCGTACCGCTCACGATTGTCCGCGCTGGCTCAACGCCAGGCGGGTGCGCGGGTCCATGCGGTCCCGCAGGCTGTCCCCGACCAGGGTGAAGGCCAGGATGACCCCGGCCAGGGCGATTCCCGGGAACACCGCCAGCCAGGGAGCCACCTCGAGAAAGTCCTGGGCCTCCCGGACCATCAGGCCCCAACTGATGTAGGGCGCCGCCAGGCCGAGGCCGAGGTAGCTGAGGGCCGCCTCCACGCCGATGGCGCGGGCGAAGTCCAGGGTGATCTGCACCGCGATGGGCGCCATGATGTTGGGCAGGATCTGCTTCGCCAGGACGCCCATGGGCCTCTGTCCCATGGCCCGGGCGGCCTCCACGTACTCCCGTTCCTTGTGCGTCAGGACACCGCTCCGGACGATGCGCGCGAAACGCGGAATGGAGCTGAAGGCGATGGCGAACCACAGCATGGGGACGCTGGGTCCGGCCAGCGCCACCAGCGCCAGCGCCAACACCAGCGACGGGAAGGCCATGATGCCCTCCATCACCCGCTGCACCAGCGCATCGAAGGTGCCGCCGACGTAGCTCGCCAGGGCGCCCAGCGGCGCGCCCAGCAGCAGCGCCACGATCACCGCGCCCGCGGCCACCTGCAGGCTCACCCGGGAGCCCGCGATGATGCGGGTGGCGACGTCCCTGCCGATGCGGTCGGTGCCGAAGGGGTGCGCCCAGGTCGGACCCTGCATGCGGATGGCGATGTTGGGCGAGGTGGTATCGTAGGGAGAGAAGCTGGACCCCACCAGGGCGATCAGAACGTAGAGCAGGAGCAGGGTGACCCCCACCAGGGCGCGCGCGTCGTTGAGGAACGCCGCAATGGCGCGGCGCGACACACGCGACAAGCGCGGAGAGGGGGATGCCGTCGGGTTATATGTAACTTGACCTTCCACCCAAGACTCCCGGTTACCGGTAGCGCACCCGCGGGTCCAGCACCGCGTAGAGGATGTCCACCACCAGGTTGACGCTGATGGCGAGAAACACCATGAACAGCACCACTCCCTGGACCACGACGAAGTCCCGCGTGTGAATGGAGTTCAACAGCAGAAAACCGATCCCGGGGTAGTTGAAGACGTTCTCGACCACGGTGACCAGCCCGCTCAGGTAGGCCATCTGCAAGCCCACCACCGTCACCGTGGTCATCAGCGAATTGCGGAGGACGTGTTTCCACAGCACCAGCCGCTCGCTCAACCCCTTGGCCCGGGCCGTGCGCACGTAGTCCAGGTTCATCTGTTCGAGGAAGTCCTGACGTTGAAACCGCAGCACCGTGGCGGCGACGTTCAGGGCCACCACGGTCATGGGCAGGATGAGGTGCTGGAGGAACCGTACGAAGTCCTGTTGCGGCGGCGCATAGCCGATGGCGGGCAGCCAGCCGAGATAGACCGCGAAGACCAGGATGGCCACCAGCGCGAGCCAGAAGGTCGGCACGGTGATGCCGAAGATCACGAATCCCGTGGCCAGGTGGTCCCATTTGGTGTTGTTGTGGATGGCGGCCAGCACCCCGCCGGGTACGGCGATGGCCACGGCCATGATCACGCCGCCCACCATCAGGTACGCGGTGGGCACCAGCCGTTGCAGGATGACGGCCAGCGCCGGCGTCCGGTAGGTGGTGGAGTCGCCCAGGTCTCCCCGCAGCATGTCCCAGAGCCAGTCGACATACTGGACGATGAGCGGCTGGTCCAGTCCCAACCGCAGGCGCAGGGCATCGTAGACCTCCTGGGAGATGGGCGCCCCCTCCACCGCGCCCATCATCACCAGCACCGGGTCCCCCGGGATGATCCTCATGACGAAGAAGACCACCATGGTGACCACCAGCGCCATCGGCACCAGTTGCACGAGGCGCATGGCGACGTACCGTACGAGCATCCCCGGGTCCTCCCGACCCTGCCTGCCGGACAGGTTGCGCCGCGATGCACGGCGTCTTGGGTGGCACGCGGCAGGCACCGCCGACATTGCCACAATTCGCACATCCACACAAAACCCACGGATTGCGGGACACTAACACCCCAGGCCCCGGCCGGTGCGGCTTGACAAACGCGGGACAACTCACATAGTGGGGGGCCATGACGTACGACGAACCACAAGGAGGACAACGTATGGCCATTCTTCGCAACGTCCTGGCGGCACTGGTCGTGCTCGGGTGTCTCGTGCAGGCCGCGAGCGCCGACGAGGCGGTCTACAAAGGCAAACAGGTCGTCATCGTGGTGTCCGCCGACGCGGGCACGTCCTATGACCTCTATCCGCGCACCGCCGCGCGGCACATCGGCAAACACATTCCCGGCAACCCGAAGATCGTGGTGAAGAACCAGCCCGGTGCATCGGGCATGGTGGCCGCCAACTGGCTCTATAACATCGCCAAGCGCGACGGCCTCACCCTGGGAGCGATCCACCGCACCCTGCCGCTGACCCAAGCGCTGGGGGTTCCCCAGGCGAAGTTCGATCCGGCCAAGTTCAACTGGGTCGGCACGCCGGTACAGGAGACCGCGTCGTGCTTCGTGCGGGCGGACAGCCCCTACAAGACCGTCAAGGACCTGATGGAAGCGGCCAAGCCCGTGAAGATGTCCGCGACGCAACCGCGCTCCGACATCTACATCGTGCCCCTGATGCTCAACAGCGTGGTGGGGACCAAACTCGAGGTCACCTCGGGCTACCGCGGCCTCGGTGCCGCTGCCCTTGCCGTGGAGAAGGGCGAAGTGGCCGGCATGTGCGGCTGGGGCTACGCCTCCCTGTCGGCGCTCAGGGCCCGCTGGTTCGAAAAGAAGTTCATCCGGATCCTGCTGCAGGTCGGCCGTGAGAAGCACCCCGATCTCCAGGACGTGCCTCTGGCCTCCGACCTCGCCAAGGCGGACAAGAAGGCCGTGCTCGAAGTCTACAACGAGCAGCTTTCCGTCGGACGTCCCTGGACTCTGCCTCCCGGAGTGCCTCCGGAACGGGTGGCGACCATGCGCCAGGCGTTCGCCAACGTGATGAAGGACCCTGCGTTCCTCGCGGACGCCAAGAAGGCGCGCATCCAGATCAACCCGCTCCACGGCAAGGACCTGCAGGCGC
>JAPOQB010000771.1 GCA_026710965.1 Deltaproteobacteria bacterium
GCCCCTTAATCCGGCAGCACCGCGATCGCCTCGATCTCCACCAGATAGTCCGGGTGGGCCAGGCCGGCGACCACCACCAGGGTGCTGCCGGGCGGGTTGTCGCCCATGTATTTGAGCCGCGCGGGGTTGATGTCGTCCCGGTACCGCGGGTCGGTGATGTAGGTGGTGATCTTGACGAGGTCGGCGAAGCTGGCGCCGGCCTCGTCGAGGACCGCCTTCATGTTCTTGAGCACCTGCTCGGCCTGGGCTCCGGCGTCGCCCCTGCCGACGACGTTGTTGTCGGCGTCCACCGCGGTCTGGCCGGCGATGAAGAGCAGCCGTTTGCCTTCCGCGAGAATGCCCTGCGAGTAGCGCGGCCGCGGATCGGGAATGCTCGGGGGTTGAAGCACCGTTTTCATGATTTCCTCCTGGGCTGGATAGGCTGCCGTGGTCTCAACGGGTTACCGGTACAGGTGTGCGTCTTCCACCGAGGTCTTCGGCTTGCGGATCTGCGGCGTCAGGGACGGCAGGCCCGGGCGGGCCCGGAGCATGAAATCCACCGGTATGAAGTCCTTGAGCAGCGGAATCGGCAGGCGGACGCCGGCATAGGGGCTGACGGAGTCGTTACCGACGATCAGTTCGTCGGCCAGGAACGACTTCGGCGCGTCCGCGCGCACGTTGACTCCCGAAGCCGTGACGCTACCCTGGACGGCCGGCAACCCCAGCGCCCGTTGGGGATCGACTTCCTTCGCGCTCAACAGCCGGTGGTCGAGGATCGGCGAGCTCGGATCGGCGGTGCGGCCGGTGCGGCGGATGAACTGCAGATCCGCCTCGCCGCGTCCCCCGCCGAGGTCCTCGACCCGCATCAAGCGGGCCGGAAAGTCCTTGAGCCCGCCCACGCTGCCGCCGTCTCTCTCATCGACATCCTTCACCGCGAGCTCGTAGTGCTTCTCCCGCAACAGCGTTTCCAGCGCCGCGATCCGCTGTTCCGCCACCGGATAGGTGCGGGTCCGGGTGCCCCACGGGGTGTCGTAGTGCAAGATCATCGCGTCCCGGCCGAGGATGTTGAGGCCGTTCTCCGCCAGCTCCATGTTGTCGGTCCTGCCGTCGAACAGCACCTCCTTGAGGCCGAGCCCGCGGGGCCCGTGGAGTTGCGGGTGCTCGGCGAGAAATTGCTTGCTGAGCCTGAACCCCCGGTTCTCCACGGAGATCAGCTCCGCCAACAGGCCCTTGGCCTGTTGGCCCGCCGGTGTGTCCGGGTAGTGCTGGACCACCGCCGCGTACAAGGTCTGTTGCCGTGCTTCGGAGTCACTTCCTTCCGCCGCCTTCATCAGCGTACGGCCGGCCTTCTCCTCCAGTTCCCGGATCTGCTCCGGCGATAGCTGCCCCGACAGCCGGTAGTAGTGGAGCGCCTTGTGGAGGTGCCCCTTGCTCTCGTAGGCTTTCCCCAGCACCTGGTAGGCGTTGCCGGACTCCTCCGAGCCGGTATGGAAACGGACGTATCGGGCGGCGGCGTCCATGACCGTCTGGTTCGATACGGGATTGCCGCTGAGCATCTCCAGGATGTTGCTGCTGACGATCAGGACGTTCGCGGTTCCGAGAGTCGTGGCTCCGGCCACGCCGTGGGTGATGACCGGCGCCGCCCCGATCAGAACGTTCTTCTCCAGGAAGTTCCGGCCCAGCAGCACGAAACGCGCCTGCTCCAGGCGGTGCCGCGTGCGGGCGCGGTCCAGGGCTCCGAGCAGATTGTACTCCGGGCTGTCCAGCAGGATCCGCGCGCGTTTGCGCTGGCGCGGCGTGGGAGCGGAGCGGGCGAGCTCTTCGAGGGTGCGCTTGGCCTGTTCGTGTTTTCCGCTCAGCTCCAGGGCCACCGCCCGGGCGTCCTGGGCCAGGGCTCCCAGGGGCTCGCCGGCGTATCGGCGCTCCAGGTCGGCGGCCTGTTCCGCTGCCGCGGCGGCGTCCCCCTTGACCAACGCGTAGAGCAGCGACCGGACCTCCCGCGATTGCCGGGGATCGGCGTCGGCAAGGCTGTCGGTCTCGGTGACGGAAAGCGGCCGGTGCCGGTTCTCCTCGCGTGCCGCCTTGGCCGCGGCGATCTCCCGGGAGCGTTCCTCCACCTCCGCCGCCGACGGGTCGGCGACGGCCGCAAGATTCGTGTGGAACTCCGCCTCCTCGATCCTGCCCTCATCCAGCGCCTGGCCGGCCCGGGTCAGGTGCTGGTGAATCCAGATACCCCGCCGGTCCACTTCAAGGGCCGCGACCTTCTCCGCCACATCGGCGGTCCTGGGATCATCCGGGAAACGCTCGACAAAACGCTTGTAGAGCGCCAGGGCCTTGCGCTCGGCCTCGGGCATGCGCGGCGTGCGCGTGCGCTGCAGCTCGGTAAAGGTGGTATCCACCGCCGCGGTGAGGTAGGAGCCCGACGCGAGCTGTATCAGGTCCACGGAAGCGAGCAACCGGTTCAGCAGCGCGTTCCAGCGCCCGATGCGGTGCTCGGCGACCAACGATTCCGCCTGTGCCAGCTCGTCCCGGCCCAGCCGCGCGCGGATCAGCCGCTGCGCGTCGCCGGGCGGGGCCTGGGCGAGGGCCTCCCGTTGCGCGTCGCGGTACGTCTCCCGGCCGGAGAGGTTGCCGTGGTGGAGTTCCCTCACGTGGTGGGTCAGTCCGCTGGCGTTGCCGCCGCCGGCGAGCCGCTCCCGGTCCATGCCTTCGAAATAGCTGACGTGTCCGCGGAGTCTCTCCGTGCGGCGGGTGAGGGCGTCCACGATGGCCGCGCGCGCCCGTTGTTCCAGTTCGTCGGGAAAGTACCGCTCGGCCGTAACCGGCGGCTCGAAGGGCTCGAAGTCGCGCAGGGGGTCCATCATCCGTTCCAGCGAGCCCCTGGCGGACTGGGCCATGGCGGCAACCGGCAGTACCAGTAGCGCGCAGAGCAGCAACGCGCCGGTCTTCATCGGTTCAGTCTCCTCGTCTGTTCCATCAGGCCCCTCACGGCTTCGAGCTTGCCGTTGGCTTCGGGTTTCTCCAGCGCTCCGTCCTGTTGCGCTACTTCGGCATAAACCTTCATGGCGGACTGGAGCAACCCCTCGAAGGCCTCGATATCGAAACCGAGGCCCTCCGGATCGTTCCGAATGGAGTGCTCCCGGGCCAGCCGCACGTAATAGTCGCCGAAGTCCAGCAGGTGGCGGTGGTAGTTCTTGCTCCGCACGTGCCGGGAGAGGAGCTGGCTGTAACCGAGGGTCACCAGCTCGTCGCCCTGGTTGAGCTGATGGCGGTTGAGCTCCACGAACGCCACCTTGGCGCGGTCGATACGCTCCGCTTCCACCCGGGCCAGATACTCCAACGGGGTCCCTTCGTGTTCCTCGATCAACGCGTTCCAGGCCAATACCACGTCGTCCAGGCCCTTGATGTACTCGAACGGATCGCCTTTGGGAAGCACCGTGACCGCGATCCGCTGAAACGTTTCCAGGGCTTCGAGCTGGCGCCTGGCGGGTTCCGCCAACTCGCCGCCGCCCCGGACCACGTCCCGGTAGTGGCCGATGGCGCGCGGGTAGTCCCGGAGGCGTTCGTAGGCGGTGGCCCGGGTGAACGCCACGATGTCATGGTAGCCGTTCCCGTGCTTGCGCTGGTAGTCGTCCAGGCGCAGCAGGGTGGCCTTCAGGATGTTGGTGCCGGTGACGTCCTTGGGGATGGCGAACCGGTAGACATCCTCCCGCGAGAGCCGCTGGAACTCATTGACGATCTCCAGCAGGTTCGCCGGCTGCACGTACCGCGGATCCGGCGCTTCCGTGCGCGTGCACCCCGCCGAGCCGAAGAGCACCAGGGCGCACAGCGACAGCACGGCTACCGTCGGGTGGTGATGAGCGAATAGCACAGGACCAGCTCGTCCCCTTCGGCCGCGAAGTCGTGGGGTACGCCCCTGGGAATGTGGCAGAGCATGCCGGGCCGGAGCCGGGTCACTTCCCCGGAAGCGCGCAGCCGGCCCCGGCCCCGGAGCACGTGGCAGACCACGTCCTTGTCGTCATGGACGATCTGCTTGGGGTCCGTGGTCGTGGTGGGGCTGAAGGAAACCAGGCCGACGTTGAAGCCGTCACCCTCGATGCAGCCTTTGTGGCGGATCTCCGAGTTGATTTCGGCAAGCTCCGCCAGGGCCTCGTCGACGTTGACGATCTTCGTACCGTGGGGTGTACCGTTGGACACGAAACCTCTGCTTGGGGGACAGGACCGACCGTTAGACCGCCGGTTCCGAGATGTGGCGCAGGATCTCGTCGATGGCCCGTCCCGCTTCCCCGTCCGGGACCCTGCACGACCCCACCACCCGGTGGCCGCCGCCGCCATGGTGGCTGAGCAGCTCGCCGACGTTGACCGTGGAGGTGGTGTTGAAGATGTTGTAGCCCACCGAAATGGCGGTGGTATCGGCGCGCTGCGGGTCCCGGGCGATCTTCATGGAAATGTTGCCCTCGGGGAACAGCGTATAGAGCAGGAAACGGTTGGCGTCGGTCAGGTCCTCGGTGTCGCGCAGATCCAGGACGATGACGTTGCCCCGGAGCTCGGCGCGCTCCAGCAGTTGCCGGCGCAGTCTTTCCTGCGAGGCGAGGATCCGTTCGCAGCGGACCCGGACCTCCGGGTCGTCCAGGATCTCCGGCAGCGGGCGCTCCCGGATCAGCTCGATCAGGCGGCGCCAGTAGGGCTCCTCGGCGTCCTCCTTGCCGTAGATGGTCATGGAGACCAGCACGTAACCCGCCGGATCGAGCACGTCGTCGCGGGTCAGGGTGCCGCCGTCGATCTTGTCGGTGTCCCGCAGGAGCTCGGTCACGCGGTCGGTGCGCATCATGTCCCGGCCGGAACGATAGCGCGCCGGCGAAGCGCTGGGCACCTCGGAATAGTACTCGTACACCACCCGGGCCGCGCTCGGCGCCATGCGGAAGGCGCCGCGCCCGGCGATCACGGGCCGGTCGAAGCCTGCCGCCCCGTTGGTGAAGTGATGGTCGAACCAGAGGCTGCAGGCCGGGTGGTAGGGGAGGTTGGCGATGATGTCCCCGGGGCGGATATCGACGACGCCGTCCTGCATGAACTTGGGTTCCACGAAGAGGTAGGAGTCGATCTCCTCGAGGGCGGTGATGAGGGCGCCGCAGACGATGCCGTCGAAGTCCGGTCGGGTCACCAGCCTCATGCGCACAGCACCTCCTCCACCGGAGCCAGGGGCATGCCCAACGCGCTGGCGACGCCGGCATGGGTCACCTTGCCGGCGTGTACGTTGAGGCCCCGGGCCAGCGGCCGGCTTTGCTGCAGCGCCCGCTGAAGGCCCTGATCGGCAATGGCCAGGCCGTAGGACAGGGTGGCGTTGGTCAGGGCGTAGGTGGATGTGTGCGGCACCAGCGCCGGCATGTTGGTGACGCAATAGTGCACGACGCGCTCCTCGACGAACACGGGATCGCGGTGCGTGGTGGGCCGCGACGTCTCGGCGAATCCTCCCTGATCGATGGAAACGTCGACGATGGCGGCGCCGCGCTTCATCTGCTTGATGCGGTCCCTCGGCAGCAGCATCGGAGTCCGGTCTCCGGTAATGAGCACCGAGCCGATCAAGAGGTCGGCGTCGACGATCTCTTCCTCCAGGTTGGCCCGGTTGGACATGAGGGTGGTGAGCCTGCCGCCGAGGATGTCGTGGATGTAGCGCAGCCGGGCGGGGTTGACGTCCAGCACGCTCACGTCGGCGCCCATGCCGGCGGCCACCTGGCACGCGGAAGCGCCCACCGTGCCGGCGCCGAGCACCACCACCTTGCCCGGACGGACCCCGGAGGCGCCCCCCAGAAGCACGCCCCTGCCGCCGGTCTCCGCCTGCAGGCACCACGCCCCCACCTGTAGCGACAAGCGTCCGGCAATCTCGCTCATGGGCGTCAACAGGGGCAGGGAACCGTCCTCGAACTGGATCGTCTCGTAGCCGATGGCGGTGGTGCCCCGCTCGCACAGGGTCCTCGCCAGCTCGGGGTCAGCGGCCAGATGAAGGTAGGTGAAGACCGTGAGGTCCGGCCTCAGGTGGGCGAACTCCTCGGCGAGGGGTTCCTTGACCTTCATCACCATATCGGCCCGGCTCCAGACCTCCCGCGCCCGGTCCAGCACGGTTGCGCCGGTGGCGGTGTAGGCGCGGTTGGCGATATGGCTGCCGCGCCCGGCGTTGCGCTCCACCAGCACCTGGTGGCCGTGGGCGATGAAGGCCGCCGCTCCCGCGGGGGTCAGGGCGACCCGGTTTTCCTCTGTTTTCAGCTCTTTCGGTACGCCGACGACCATTGATTAATTGGTACGTGAGCGCCTCTGGGGTGTCAAGACAGCGCTCCCGGGCGTTATTCATTGACCTCGTTCTCCGAGCGTGTTAACCGGAATTTTAGGACCCTTTACCAACGCGAAAGCCACCATCGAGGCAGTAGGAAGATGATTATCGACGGCAAGGCCGTGGCGAAACAGGTGCGGGATGAGGTGCGGATCGAGACCGAGCGGCTCCGGAGCGACCACGGTGTGGTCCCCGGGCTCGGGGTGGTGCTCGTGGGCGACGACCCGGCGTCCCGTATCTATGTCCGGAACAAGGAGAAGGCGTGCGCGGAGGTGGGAATCCGGTCCGTGGAACACCTTCTTCCGGCGTCGGTATCCGAGCACGAGCTGGTGGGGGTTATCGGCAGCCTTAACCAGGACCCGTCCATTCACGGCATTCTCGTGCAATTGCCGTTGCCCGATCATATCCCGCCGGACCGGGTGCTCGAGACCGTGGTTCCGGAGAAGGACGTGGACGGTTTTCATCCGGTGAACCAGGGGCTGCTCCTGTCCGGCGGCTCGGGCTTCAGACCCTGCACCCCTCTGGGGATCATGCGAATGCTCGACTCCGTGGACTGCGAGCTCAAGGGCAAGAACGCCGTGGTGGTGGGGCGCAGCAACATCGTCGGCAAGCCGGTGGCGCTCATGCTGCTGGAGCGCCACGCCACCGTGACCCTGTGTCAC